>JACAEE010000016.1 GCA_013389015.1 Hydrogenophilaceae bacterium
CCGGCGCCGCGGCCGCGGGCTTGGGCTGCGCGGGCGCAGGGCGCGGCTGCTGCGGCGCCGGTTGCGGCGCTGCGGCTGTGGCCGCGCTGGAAGGATCAGCTGCGCTGCGCTTGCCGAACATGAGAGATCACCGCTTGAGGAACGGAAGCTTCGCTGTGAGGGAGGGGCGCTTCTGCTCCACCGGCTTGCGGCCCGTCAGCGCGGCGGCGAGTTCGTCGATCGCCTGAGCGGGCTTGGAAAGCGGCTGGGATTCTCCCAGCATCTGGCCGTTGTTCGCCGCCACGCCGAACAGCGCGGGCTCGAACATGATCGATTGCGCGATGGGCACGCCCAGCGCTTCGCCGAAATCCTTGAGCGGCACTTCCGGCCGCTTCGGCACGCCGCACATGTTCACCACCACGCGCGGCGGCGAATCATAAGGCCGCGAAGCCTTGATCAGGTCGACGAGGTTCTTGGTGTTGCGCAGGCTGGCGAGATCGGGCGTGGCCACGATCACCACGTCGTCCGAGGCGAGCAGCGTTTGCTTCACCCAGGGCGACCATTGGTGCGGCAGGTCGAGCACGATGAACGGCCCGCCGCGGCGGATCCGCTCGATCACCGTTTCGAACGCGGCCGGCTCCAGTTCGTACTCGCGCTCGAGCTTGCCGGGCGCGGCGAAGAGGTTGAGGCGCTGCGTCTGCCGCGTCATGATCCGGTCGAGGAACACTTCGTCGGCGCGGTCCGGCGCCACCAGCGCGTCGGCGATCGATTGCGCGGGGTCCTGATTGAAATCGAGCGCCGCGGTGCCGAAATTGAGATCGAGATCGACGAGTGAAGCGCCCGCCTCCTGCCGCTCCGAGATCGACCAGGCGATGTTGTGTGCGATCGTCGAGGCGCCCACGCCGCCGCGCGCGCCGATCACGCTGATCAGTCGGCCCAGGAACGGCTTGTCCGGGCTCACATAGAGCGCGGCGATGGTGCGGATGAGCGAAAGCGGCTGGATCGGCGGCACCAGATACTCGCTCACGCCGCGGCGCATCAGCTCGCGGAAGAGAGGGATGTCGTTGACCGCGCCGATGATGACGACCTTGCAGCCCTCCTCGACGACTTCGGCGAGCCGGTCGAGCGCGCCGAGCATTTGCGCGCCGTGCGAGATCGTGTCGAGGATGAGCAGGTTCGGGCTCGCCTGCGCGGCGAGCCGCGCGACGGCGGCGTCCACGCCGCCCATTTCGATCTTCACGTGCGCCTTTGAGAGGCGCCGGTCCTGCGCCGCCAGATCGATCAGCCGCGCGATCTCGGCGCGATCGCAGAAGGCGTTGATGGTGATGCGCGGGATCGGCTGGTCGGTCAGCACGCCGTTTTCGCTGATCGGCGCGGGCGGCGCGATCAGGTCGCCGGCCTGGTCGAAAGCGGCGTTCGCGGCGTCCGGCGCATCGTCGAACAGCGCCGGCCCCGCCGTGAGCGCGTCGTCGTCGATCGGTTCGGGGATGCGGTCGTTCACGCCTTCGAGCGCGCCGAGGCCGAACTGATCGTCCTCCTCCAGCACGAAGTCCGGCTCTTCAACGCCGCCCACGCTCCAGAGATTTTCCGCTTGGTTCGTTTGACCCGACATCGCCCCTACGTCTCCGCCTCGTGTCCGCGTTCCGCGTCGCCTTTTGCGCTGCGGCCGCTACTGCACTGCGTCACTGACCGTCACACGCTCGTCCGAGGTGCGCACGGCGTGGGTTTGCTCGCCATCGCGATAGTGTTCGAGCACGACGGCGCGGCGCGCCGCATCGCGCGGCGTCTCATCGCGCGGCGTGATCAGATCGCGCGGATCTTCGATCATCGCCGCAAGATTGGCGACGTTGGCGCAGCCGAAGCTCTCATAGGCCTGGTTGCCGCCGCGCGGATGGGCGAGGTCCTGGCGCCAGAGCGGCGTGCATTCCGGCGCCGTCGCTTCGAAGCGCATGAAGCTCAAGAGCAGCGGGGCGTCGTCGCCGCCCGAGCCGTCGTGCAGCGCGCCATGGATCGCGCCATAGGGCACGCCGTGTTCCGCCAGCCAGACGCGCGCCTCTTGCGCGAGCCGCGCGGCCGCATCGGCATTGCCGCCCCCGGTGGGGATCGAGAGCATCAAGGCGCCGTGCCCCCAGCGCACATACGAGCGCGCGAAGGCGGCCAGATCGGCGCGCGCCTCGTGCGACAAGGTCATGTCGCCGGCGCCGACGGGCACGTTGAGCACTTCGCCGGTCTCGGTCACCGAGATGCGATGCGCGTCCGCCGCCGTCGGCCCGCTCGGCGGCTCGCCGCTTTCCGGCAGGCTCGCGCACGCGCCGAGGGACAGCGCCAGCGTCGCGCCCGCCGCCAGCGCCAGACGTTTCGAAGCGGGGGATTTCGCAGGATGCGTGCTCACGAAGAGTCTCCTCAAGGCATCACATGGCCCATCGGGCCCTCGAGATCGGCGTCGCCTTCGCCGTGCTCCTCGCCGCGATAGACGGCGTTGAGGCGGCCCATGAAATTGGCCTGCAGCTCGCTCGGATTGGCGAAGCCGTCGGCAGGCGTGCGCAGCCGGTCGGGGCTCGTCGGGCGCACCAGATAGGGCGTCACGATGATGACGAGTTCGGTTTCGTTGTTGATGAAGTCGCGCGAGCGGAAGAGAGTGCCGAGCACGGGCGTGTTCATCACGCCCGGCAGGCCTTCCATCGCGTGGCGCGTGCGTTCCTGAATGAGCCCCGCAAGCACGATCGCGCCGCCCGACGGCATCTCAACTGTCGTTTCCGCGCGCCGCACTTGCAGCGCCGGGATGGTGATGCCGCGGATGATCGAGGTCGTGCCGTCCTGGTTGCGGATCGGCGTGTCGCCGGTCGAGATCGCGCCCTCGCTCGTCAGCTCCGACACTTCCGTGGAGAGCTTGAGCGAGATGCGCCCGCCCGAGAGCACGATCGGCGTGAACGCGAGCCCGACGCCGAACGGCTTGAACTCGACCGAAATCTGTCCGTCGTCGGCCGCCACCGGCACGGGGAATTCTCCGCCGGCGAGGAACCGCGCGCTCTCGCCCGAGATCGCGGTGAGATTGGGTTCGGAGAGGACGCGCAAGAGCCCGGCGCGCTCGAACGCCTCGATCGTGGCGTCGATGCGGTTCTCCACCTGGTTCGACGCCGAGCCGAACGTCTCGACGTCGTCGATCGGATCGGCGGTGCCGCCATTGTCGTAGGAATAGCCGCCCACGCCGGCGCTGTTCGGCGGCGCGCCTTCGCCCGCAATGCCGGACGGGTAGGTGACCGATTGCGGCAAGAGGATGCTTTCGGCGACGCCGATTTGCCCGGAGACGCCGCCGAGCAGTCGCCCGGCGATCGAATAGCCGTTGGCCGTGGCCACGCGCACGAACGTGTCTTCCGGCAGCAGCGTGTTGAGGATGTTCTCGGCGTTGAGATTGACGCCGAGCTGGCGCACCAGCGTCCGGCTCATCTCGACCACGCGCACGCGCACGAGCACCTGCTCGCTGCCTTCGACCTGGATGAGGTTGACGATCTGCGGGCCGTTCGAGCCCGGCTGCACGCCGAGATAGCGGTTGGCGACCTGCAGCGCGCGCTCGGCCTCCGCGGCGCTCTGCACCGAGCCCGTCAGCACGAGCGATCCATTGACCGCCTCCGCGCGCACGCGCGTGTCCGGCGAGTGCCGCTGGAAGAGATCATTGAGCGGCGCGACGTCCGGCTCGACGCGGATCTCGACATTGGCGATCTGGCGGCCCTGCGCGTCGAAGAAGAACGCGTTGGTCTGCCCCAGCGAGCGCCCGATCACATAGACGCGCCGCGCCGTGCGCACGACGGCGTCGGCGATCTGCGGGTTGGAGAGCAGCACGTCGCGCGCGTCATAAGGCAGATCGATGATCGCCGCCTTGCCGATCGGCAGCACCAGCGAAGCGGCCGTGGCCCCTTGCCCGCCCTGCTGGATGCGCATGGGCCCGTCCGCCGCTTGCGCCGCCGCCGTCGCCGGCGTGAGCGCCGTCAGCGCGCCGAGCGCGACCGCCATGCCTTGCTTCAGCCGTGCGCTCGCGCTGCGCTGATGCGCGCCGCCGCCCACGCCCTTTGCCCCTTTGCGCGCCATCAGCGCCTCCGCCCGTCGCTCACTTCGCCGAACGCGTGCACCCGCACGCTGCCTTCGGCGACATTCTCATTCAGCGCCCACGCGCCGCGCGCGGCGTTCGACGACACGCGCACGCCCGGCGGCTCGATCTCGACGACGCGCAGCGCCAGCCGGATGTCGCCGAGCGTCTCGGCCTGCGCGAGCAGGCGCGCGTCGCCGGCGCTGAGTTCCAGCACCACTACGGAATCATTGTCCTCCACCCGCGTCGGCGTCGTGCCCGAGGTTTGGGTCGTCACCGAGGCGTCGACGGCGAGCACGCGCACGTCCTCAAGCACGGTCGAGGTGCGCGTCTCTTCGTCCAAGCCGCCCTGCGGGTTGCTCACTTCGACTTCCATCGTGAGAATGACGTCGACGCGGTCGTTCGGCTGGATGAAGAGGCCCGCCGCCGCTTCGCGTTCGATCTTGACCGAGACCGCGCGATAGCCGGGCTCGACGAGCGCCGCCATGAAGCCGCGCCCTGCGGGATCGAGCACCGCGCCTGTCACGATCGGCTCGCCCGCGACGAACGCGCGGCGCGCCACCCAGCCGGCCATATCGGCGCGCGCCTGCGGCCGCGCCGCTTCCGACACGAAGCTGGGGCTGATGGATTCCTTCGGGAAGACGCGCCAGTTGATGTCTTCGCTCGTGAGCGCTGCGCCTTGCGGAATGTCCTTCGCCGCCACCAGCACGCGTTCGCCGGGGATGTCCGCGGCGGCCGCGACCGCGGGGCGCGCCTCGCGCCCCATCGTCCGGATGACGAGCAGCGCCCCGATCGCCGCCACGAACGCAATCGCCAAGACGATCAATTGTCTCGCCGACATGATGCACGATCTCCCCGCCGCGACGGAATCCTCCGTCAGCGTCGGGGAACCAGACCATGCGCCGGACTAAGGCAGTGTTAACGTGGCCGCATTGGCGAACGGCGTCTGCATCAGCGCGAAGATCGCGCCCGCGGCGATCGCGACGCCATAGGGCGCGCCGCGCTTGCGGTCGAGCAAACGGTTAAGGAAGGCGGGCTGGCCTTCCGCCGGCTTCATCAGCCTGCGGAGCACTAGAAGGACGAGCGCGAGCAGCCCTCCGCAGAGCGTCATCACGATCGCGAAGGGCGCAAAGCCCGCCGCGCCCGTCCACATCGCCGCAGCCGGGATGAGCTTGGCGTCGCCGCCGCCGAGCACATTGGCGTTGAACAGGAAGAAGCAGCCCAGCAGCGCCGCGAGCCCGAAGCCGATATTGAACGCGATCACCCACCAGGGCAGGCCCGCCGCGACCGCCGCGACAGGGAAGAGCGCCGCCACCGTCAGCGACAGCCAGTTCGGGATCGTCATGGTCGCGAGATCCCAGAACGCGGCCGCCACCAGCAGCGCGCACACGGCCATGAAGCCGAGAGAGGGAATGAGGGCGTCCATGCCTTGCACTGTCGCATCCTTGTGGTTGCGAAACATTGAACGCCGTGACGCCGGTAACGGCGGACGCCGCGATGCTCGCGCCCGGCGCGGCGGGGCGGGCCCGCTCCTGACGCCGGCCCGCTCAGATAGGGAGCCGCGGGGCCGGCCGCATCGGGCGCTCGTCGCACGCCGAGATGACATGAATGTAATGTGAGATCGCGGCGCCGCGGGGGCGCCATTGCGGCGCTCTGCGCCGACTCCAAAACAAAAGCCGCCCCGGAAAGGGCGGCTTGAGTGGGCCCGAAGGCCCTGAGGGGCCCGCCTGCCGGCGGGCCCCTGGCTGACTTCGATTACGGAGTCGGCGTGGAGATGGCCGTCTCGATCGCTTCGAATTGCGTTTCGATCGAGGTGCCGAGGGCCGTCACCGCGGAAATGATCACGACGCCGATGAGCGCGGCGATGAGGCCGTACTCGATAGCCGTCGCGCCTTCTTCGTTCTTCAGAAAACGACGCAGGTTCTTCAACATGTTCTATGCTCCGATGTCAGGTGCTTCTCACCAGCCCGGCTGGGCGCCGCACCCGACGACCCGTACCAGACGCGAGAATGAATACACGCGACGGGATGAATAAACCGTGACTTGAAATGGCCTTATTTCGAGAAATCGTAGTTAAACGTAATAAACCACAATGACATCGTCGCAAGTGCAAATATAGATGCGCGTGAAAGCTTGTCTATTGTTGTTAGGCGCTTGGAAACCAATGCGCGCCTACGAATAGCCCGTCAAAGGAGCGGACGATGGCGAAGCGCATGCTTGCAGGGGCCTTGGCGGCCTTGAGCCTGATGGCGGGCCCGTTGGCGGGGACAGCCAATGCGGACGACATCGTCATCCCCATCGACATGACCGCGCCGATGCGCCTGCAGATGCCGGCGGATAGCGTTTCTATCGGCAATCCCTCGATCGCCGGCGTCTCCGTGCAGAACGACCGGCTTCTCTTCATCACCGGTCGTTCCTACGGCACCACCAATCTCGTCATCATGGCGCATGACGGTCGCACCATCTTCAATGGACGAGTCACAGTCACGCCCAGTGATGACGGCACAGTCACCGTCTATCGCGGCGTCGAGAGCGCCCAATTGGCCTGCGCGCCCTCATGCCGGCCGCGTCCCGACATCGGCGATGACCGCCAAGCCTTCCAGGCCGCCACCGAACAGATCACCGGGCGCGCCTCCACCGCCGGCAACTAATCGCGGATCGTCAGCGTAAGGAACAGCTCCCTCATTCCGGACGCTGCGCCAGCAGCGATCCGGAACCCAGATGGAGTTGCGCTTAGGCTCTGGGTTCCGGGTCTCCGCTTCGCTTCGCCCGGAATGAGGCAGAGTAGGCGAACGCAGCACGCGCGGCCTTTACGCGCCGTTCACGCTGTTCTTTGACGGCGTGCAAACCTTCCTGTGCTTCACTGGTTGACGCGCGCTTTAGGCGCGCGGGGAGCAGGCGGTATGGGCAGGGCGAGGATGCGGCGGGCGCTGACGCGCTTCGCACGGCGCAAGGACGGCGCGGCGGCGGTTGAGTTTGCGCTCATCGCGCTGCCGTTCTTCCTCTTGTTGACGGCGCTCGCCGAAGTTTCCCTGATGTCTTTCGCGCAGACCAATCTTGATCTCGCGATCTCCGATCTGGGGCGCACGATCCGCACCGGCCAGGCCGCCGAGGGCGACATGGGCGCCGAAGACGTCGAATCCATGGTCTGCGAGCGGCTGAACCGCATCATGCCGATGGACTGCAGCGAAAACCTCTATGTCGACGTCGATCACTACGACACCTTCAACGACGTCGACAATCCCGTGCCGCTCGCCAACGGCGCGCTCGACGAAACCGACATCGGCTTTGAGCAGACCGGCCCCGGCGAGATCGTGCTGGTGCGCGGCTATTATCGCTGGGAAGTGATCACGCCGTTCTTCCAGAGCATCTTCGGCAACGTCAACGGCACCGACCGTCTCATGGTCTCCTCCATGCTGTTCCGCAACGAGCCTTGGCCGGAGGACGCCGAATGATGCGCTTCCGCTTCCCTGCGCTGCGTCGCTTCGTCAAGGACGAGCGCGCGCTCGCCGCTCTTGAATTCGCGCTCATCGCGCCGATGATGCTGTTCCTGCTGTTCGGCGCGGTGGAGCTCACCAACGGGCTGGAGACCGCCAAGCGCGTGGAGAACGTCTCGGCCTCGCTGTCCGACGTCATCTCGCGCGACAACGAGGTCTCGGACGAGGATCTGGAGGATCTCTGGGCCGCGATCGATCCGCTGATGTGGCCGGAGCCCTCCGCCGGCCTGCGCGCGCGCGTCACCTCGATCACGATCGAGGATTCGGACACCGCGACCGTCGTGTGGAGCGAAGCCCACAACGGCATGACCGCGCGCACCCAGGGCGCCGAGATCGAGCTGCCCGACGCGATGATGATCGCAGGCACGAGCGTGGTGCTGGCCGAAGTGGAATATCCGTACGCGCCGGTGCTCGATTTCGTCTTCGGCCCGAACGGCCTCAATCATATGCTCAATCCCTCCGCCCAGACGCACGGCGCCTTCACGATCACGAAAGAGACCATCCGCCGCTCGCGCCTGGTCGATCCGATCCCGCGCGCCTGAGGCCCGCGCGGGGCGTCTTGACGCGGCCTTGGCGATGGCGCTGATGCTGCGCGCCATGACCAAGCCAGTGACTCCGGTCGAAGCCGTCGAACAGCTCATCAAGATGCACGCCGAGGCCGTCGCCGCATTGGGCGCCGGCGTGCGCCGCTATGTCGAAGAAGCCAGGCCGCCGACGCGCGAGGAGCGGGCGCGCTTCCGCTATCCCGAACTGCGCGTGAGCTACGCGCCGACGCAAGCGCCGCCGCTGCCGGCGCGCGCCTATGCGCAGCTCATGTGGTCGGGCGATTATGTCGCCTCGATCACCCAGCCGGCGCATTTCCGCGACTATCTGATCGAGCAGCTCACGCTGTTGCAGCAGGACTACGGCGTCGAGATCGTCGTGCGCGCGAGCGATGCGGAGATTCCCTATGCGTTCGGGCTCGAGGCCGCCTCCGACATCGATCTGGAGAGCGTCTCCGCGGCCGAGCTCGCGCGGCTCTTTCCCCATCCGCGGCTGGCGCAGGTGGGCGATGCGGCCGTCGACGGCGCGCGCATCGAGCGGCTCGACGGCGCGCGCCCGCTCTCGCTCTTCGACGCGCCGCGCATCGACTATTCCTTGAAGCGCATCGAGCACTACACCGGCGCGCCCTGGAGCGACGTGCAGCCCTGGATCCTGTTCACCAACTACCAGCGTTATGTCGAGGAATTCGTCGCCTGGGCGCTCGCGCGCGTGAAGGCCGATCCCGCCCTTGCGCTCTCCTGCCCGGGCCGGGTGCGCATCGATCAGACCACGGACGATCCCGAGCTCGCCGCGCTCTCCGCGCCCTGGGGCAAGCATCAGATGCCGGCCTATCATCTGATCGCGCCGGGCGGGAAGGGGATCACGCTGGTGAATATCGGCGTCGGGCCCTCCAACGCCAAGACGATCACCGACCATCTGGCGGTGCTGCGCCCGCATTGCTGGCTGATGATCGGCCATTGCGGCGGCCTGCGCCAGACCCAGCGCATCGGCGATTACGTGCTCGCCCACGCCTATCTGCGGCGCGACAAAGTGCTCGATGATCGCGTGCCGCTGGAGATTCCGTTGCCTGCGATCGCGGAAGTGCAGGTCGCGCTCGCCGAAGCCGCGCGCGAAGTGACCGGCGACGCCCGCGAGGATCTGAAGCGCCGCCTGCGCACGGGCACGGTCGTCTCCTACGCCGACCGGAACTGGGAGCTCAACTATCTCGCCGAGCGCGCGCTGCTCTCCCAATCGCGCGCCATCGCGGTGGATATGGAAAGCGCCTGCATCGCCGCCCAGGGCTTTCGCATGCGCGTGCCCTACGGCGTGCTGCTGTGCGTTTCGGACAAGCCGATCCACGGCGAGATCAAATTGCCGGGCCAGGCCGACAAATTCTACGAGCGCGCCATCAGCGAGCATCTGCGCATCGGCATCCGCACCATCGAGCTCCTGCAGCAGGATGTCGGCGCGCTGCACTCCCGCAAGCTGCGCAGCTTCGACGAGCCCCCCTTCCGGTGATGCGGCTGGCGGACCGCCGGCTTCCAGCCGGCAGTCGGTGTTTGAGCGCGCGGTTCCGTCAGCCGCCGCAGCCGCCCGCGCGGCGAAATATCATCGCGGCGAGATTGGCGCTCTGAGGCTGAAGCGTCTACATGAGGCGCATGCAGAACCGCATCTTGCAATTCGAGGGCGTGCGAAACTTTCGTGACTTCGGCGGCTACGAGACCGCCGACGGCGGCCGCGTGCGCGAAGGCCAGCTCTTCCGCTCCGCCCATTTCGCGGAAGCCACCGACGCCGACATCGAGCGGATTCGCGCGCTCGACATCGCTTTCAAATGCGATCTGCGCCGCCCCGAGGAGCGCAAGGCGCAAGCCTGCCGCTGGCCGAGCCCCGCCTGCGCGACGCGCGTGATCGCCTCCGACGACGGCGGCCTCGACGCCGCGCCCCACATCGCCTTCCTCCAGCGCAGCGACCTGACGCCCGAATCCGTGCGCGCTTTCATGCGCGAGCTCTACGCCGAGATCCCGTTCGACCCGCGCTACGTGGCGCTGTTCCGGTCCTATTTCGCCGATCTTGTGAAGAGCGACGGCCCAGCCCTTGTGCATTGCGCGGCCGGCAAGGACCGCACCGGCATCCTCTGCGCGCTGACGCTTCTGGCGCTCGACGTGCCGGAGGAGGCGATTGTCGAGGACTACGAACTCACCAACCGCGCCGTCGATCTGGAGAACCGCCTGCCGGAAATCCGCCAGCGCTTCTCGATGTATATCGGCCGCGATCTGCCGGAGGCGGCGGTGCTGCCGTTTCTCGGCGTCGAGGCCGTCTATCTCGCCACCGCCATGGACATGATCGCCAAACGCTGCGGCGATCCCCACGCCTATATGCGCGACGTGCTCGGGCTCGAGAACCTGGCGCGCGACAAGCTGCGCGAGCGGCTGGTGGAGTAGCGGCGCTCAGGCTCAAAGCGCCGTCGCGCTCCAATCCGGCGCGCCGCGCCATTCCAGCTTCCATTTCGGGCCCTGCCGCACATTTTGCACGGCGCTCGGCTCGAATGCCACGAGGCATTGCCCGCCCGCGCGCCGCACCGAGGGATAGAGCAGGCCGCGCGATCCGTTCTCGCGCAGCGTCTGCGCCAGCTTCTGTCCTGCGGGGTAGCCGATCGCCGGATCGGGGTGGAGCCAATCCCCGGCGGGCGCGCCGAACCTGCCTATGTCGTGAAAATCGCCGATGAATCCGGCCAGCAGCGCGACATAGACGCACTCGTCCTCGAACCGTCCGACGTTCTGCAGTTCGCGCGTGCGATGGAACGCGACCTCATGCAGCGAGGTGAGGTCGTCGAAGCTGCAGTACCAGGCGCCGCGCGAGCCGTCATTGAACCGATTGCCCTCCGGCCGCGCATAGGCGAAGGCCGCGTTGATATGGGTGTATCCCCACGCGCGGTAGAGCAGTTCGCGCGCGTCGAGTCCCTTGAGCCCGGAACGTTGCGCCTTGAGCCGGCGCGAGGTGAGGCCTTCGACCTGCGCCAGGATCGCTTCTTCCTCGGCGCTGTCGACGAGCGGGCGCAGCACTGGCGGCTTGTGATAGGCGGTGGGGATGAGACGCACGGTGGCGGGCTCGGCGATCTCCCGCGTGGGAATGATCACGCCCCGCCCCGCAGGGCGTCCACATAATCGCGCGTCGCGAGGATCCCGGGCACGCCCTCGCTGATCATGACGTCGAGCGGGCGGCGCTGGTTGAACTGTGCGCCGCTATTGGCGAGCCCGACCCAATCGTCCGCAAGCGGATCGCTGAAATAGAGGTGCAGCGCCTTGTAAAGCCCGATCAGGGCGCTGGCGCGCAGCATTTGATCCTGGGACAGCGCGCCCGACCAGGACGCCGCCTTCATGCGGTTCCAGGTGCGCTCGGAGACGCCCATGAGCCGGGCCGCCTCTGCGTTGGTGACTCGCCAGAATGCGAACACCCGCCCCAGCGCCTTGAGGGTGACGGGCGTTGCGCCTTGGCGATCCGCCTCAATCGAGGCGTCGAGCGCTTTACGATCAGGCTGAGACATTGTTACGCCATCTGGCACGGAAGATCCTGCCAAATGGCGTAAATGTCAACCCCCCGCCGCCTTCCGCTTCTCCATCAGCTTCTCGAAGTTCGCCCACACGCCTTCGCCGCCGTGCCAGTCGCCTTTGGTGGCGGCCTTGGAATATTCGGTCGCGCGCGCTTCGAAGAAATTGGCGTGCTCCACCCCGTTGAGGATCGCGGTCAGCCACGGGATCGGGTGTTCGCTGACGCCATAGAGCTTCGGCAGCTTGAGCTGGCCGAGCCGCCAATCGGCGATGTAGCGGATGTATTTCTTGATGTCGTCGGGCGTCATGCCTTCGACCGGGCCCATCTCGAACGCGAGATCGATGAACTTGTCTTCGAGCGCCACGACGTGGCGGCAGTTCTCGACGATGTCGTCCTTCACGCTCTGCGTCAGCGCGCCGGTTTCCTGCGCGAACGCGTGGAAGAGCTTGATCATGCCTTCGCAATGCAGGCTTTCGTCGCGCACCGACCAGGTCACGATCTGGCCCATGCCCTTCATCTTGTTGAAGCGCGGGAAGTTCATCAGCATCGCGAACGAGGCGAAGAGCTGCAGCCCCTCGGTGAACGCGCCGAACATGGCGACCGTGCGCAGGATGTCCGGGATCGTCTCGACGCCGAACTCCTGCATGTAGTCGTGCTTGGCCTTCAGCTCCTCATATTCGAGGAACGCCGCGAACTCCGTCTCCGGCATGCCGATGGTTTCCAGCAGCAGCGCATAGGCCGCGATGTGCACGGTCTCCATGTTGGAGAACGCGCTCATCATCATCTTGATCTCGGTCGGTTTGAAGACGCGCGCGTAGCGCTCCATGTAATTGTCGTTCACCTCGACGTCGGACTGGGTGAAGAAGCGGAAGATCTGGGTGAGCAGGTTGCGCTCTTCGTCATTGAGCTTGGCGGCCCAGTCCTTCACGTCCTCGCCGAGCGGCACTTCCTCCGGCACCCAATGGATCTGCTGCTGCCGGCGCCAGAATTCGTACGCCCACGGATAGCGGAACGGCTTGTAGGATTTGGACGGGATCATCAGTCCCGGAAGCTTTTCCCCATTCTCGCCGAAGGCCATTCACGCTGCTCCTGATCCTCTAGGTTACGCTACATATGGCGTCGGCGCTAGGGGCCGATCGCAACATATTGTGGCCCAGATGCCCCGATTCCGATGAAGGAACCGTTTCCCACCATCGGGCCGCGCCGGAGTCTTCCGCGATTCTCCCGGCTGCGCCCGCGCGCGGGCGCCCGCAACCGGGCGCAACGACGACAGAACCCGGGCGGGCGGGGAGTTGTGCATTCTCCGCCAGCGCGGCATGGTCGCCCCGGGCGAGGGGGGATGGCGAGCGGCGCAGCCGCGCCTTCACCCTGGGAAAGGCTTTCGCCGTTCGGCGCGTTCCGCTGTTTCGCTTGCAGAGACGGCGACCTGCCTTGCGGTTTTCGCGAAGAGGAGGAAGTGGAATGCGTCTGGGTGTGATTGCGGCCGTCGCCGCGCTGTCTTTCGCGGCCGCCTGCAGCGGCGCCGGCGACGCGGCCAAGCAGGCCGTCGCCGCGCAATGCATCGAGTCCGGCCAGTCCGAGCAGATGTGCAATTGCATGGCCGAGAACTTGGCCAAGGAGCTTTCTCCCCAGCAGATGGCGATCCTCGCCAAGGATGAAGCGGCCGCCACCGACGCCGAGAAGGCGCAGATCCAGAATCCGGAAGTGATGGGCAAGATGATCGGCGCCAGCATGCAATGCGGCACGGCCGCGATGATGGGCCAGCAATAACGCCCGTCTCATCGCGCCGTAACGAGAGCGCCCCAGCCCCGACCGC
>JACAEE010000059.1 GCA_013389015.1 Hydrogenophilaceae bacterium
GAGCGTCACCGGCAGCGGCGTCGGCGTCGGCGGCGCTTACGCGTTAGGGTTAGGCGGCGACATAATCGGCGGGGGCGGCGGCGGCGGCCGATCCGGCGGCGGCGGCGGCGGCGGCGGCGGCTCCTCAAGTTCGACCTCGGCCTTGATCGCGGTCACATCCTTGAAGATGTCGCTCACGGCGGAGAACTTGCCGGTGACGGCGACATAGACGATGCCGGCGCAGATGATCGCGGCGAGCCCCATCGAGATGAGGCGCAGCTGCACCATGCCCGAGCCGGGCGCGCCGGTGATGTGATCGTCGGGACGCGGCGCGGCGGGGCGCGGCTGCGCAGGCGGGGGCGCGGCGGGGGGGGATTGGGTGACCATGCCTATGACACCTGCTCAGCGAAGATCCCGACCTTGGCGAAGCCCTCTTCCTTGAGCTTGCTCATCACGCTGACGACGTCGTTGTAGGCGGCGTCGTGATCGGCGCGGATGAAGATCAGCGCATCGGCGTAATAACGCTGCGGCGACAGCGCGTAGTTGTTCTCGGCGACATGGCGGAGCACCGTATCGGCCAGCGTGTCGAGATTAGCCGCCTCGCCGTCGACATAGAGGAAGATGCGCCCGCCCTCGTCCTCGATCTGCACGAAAGTCGGGTTGCGGCCCCTCATGTCCTGCGGGACCGGATTCGGCGGGGGAAGGTCGACGCGGACATCGACGGTCGGCGTCGGCGCGGTCACCATGAAGATGATGAGCAGCACGAGCATGATGTCGATGAACGGGATGACGTTCGGGTCGACGACGGGCTGAGTGTCCCGTTTGCCGCCGCCGCCCGTGGAGATTTTGCCTGCCATTGTTCACGCGCCTCCCGTCAGCGTCGCCGGTCTTCGGCGACGAGGGACACCTTGGTGAACCCTCGCGCGTTCAGCGTGTTCATGACCCGCAGCACGTTGCGATACTTCGTGCCGCCCTCGGCGCGGATGTAGACCGGCGTCTCCAGGATGGCGAACTCTTCGCCCTTGGCGTCCGGCGTATTGATGTTCACCGCCCGATAGGTCAGTTCGCCCAGATCGGACAGGCTGACCTGATCGTTCATCACGTACACGCCGACATTGCCCTGCTTGTCATCCGTGATGGACACCCAAGTCGGCTTCGCCGGCCGCTTGGTGGGCGCGATCCGCGAATCCGGCATGTCCACCGTCACATCCACCGTCGCGATCGGCGCCGCGATCATGAAGATGATCAGGAGAACGAGCATCACGTCGATGAACGGGATGACGTTCGGGTCCGAGTTGACGTCCAGGCGCCCGCGCTTGCCGGCGCCGTGACCTGGAGCTGATACTTTTCCCGCCATGAGGGCGATCCTCCGCTAGCGAGATTTTTTCAACCGGCGCGCCGATCCATGTCGCGGGACACAAGCGCGACGAACTCCGCGAGGAAGTCCTCCATCTTGTTGCCCTGCTTGGAGATCTGCTTGGCGGAGAAGTTGTAGATCAGCACCGCCGGAATGGCGGCGGCGAGGCCGGCGGCGGTGGCGACGAGCGCGCCGGCGATGCCGGGGGCGACGACCGCCAGGGAGGTGGTCTGGGTCTTCGCGATGCCGACGAAGGCGACCATGATGCCCCACACCGTGCCGAACAGACCGATGAAGGGCGCGTTCGCGCCGATCGAGGCGAGGAAGGTCATGTTCGAGCCGAGATCCTCAAGGTGCTCGTTCTGGCGGATGGTCATGGCGGAGGCCACGCGCTGCATCGTGTGGTCGCGCGCGTCGCGCATCGTGTAGAGGCCGAGATCCTGGGTGCGGCGGACTTCGGCCATGCCGGCGTCGAACATCGAGCGGATGCCGGATTGCGGCAGCTTGCGGACGATGGCTTCGGCCTCCTCCACCGAATTCGCTTTGCGGAACGCGGTGAGGAATTCCTTGGTCTGACGCGCCGTCTTGCGCATCACGTAGATCTTCTCGAACAGCAGCGCGACCGCGTAGATCGTGCACAGCCCAAGGATGATCAGAACGCCGAGCTCCACGGCGTTGAGGTGGCGCAGGAGCTCGAGCATCGAGACTTCCTGGGCGCCGCTGTCGGCGGCCTGCTGCGCAAGCCCGGCCTGTTTGGCGGCCTCGATCTGCGCCTGAGACAGAGACGGCGCGGCGGGGGTCGTCGTCGTCGCGGCCGCGGCGGCCTCGCCCTCGGCCGGCTGCTCACCCGAGGCGGTCTGCGCCGCAATCAAGATCGAATACATCAACGTGTTCATGTCCTACCCTCTGCACCCTGTCCTTTGCACCCAGTCCTCTCGCGCTGGCTCTACCTAGCGCGGGTTTACGTATGATTTGCGGCGATCGCGGCCCTTGGAACCTTCGTGCGCATAGGGCGGGCGGCATGCGGCCTGCGGCGCCGCAGCAATCCCTCCCCACTTCCCATCCCCGAACGCCTTCTCAGGTCTTATTCGGTTCAGCGTCTACGCAGCGTCTAAAATTTCGGAAATGGGGATATTGTCAATGGCAAGTCCGCAGTCGACCATCCGCGGCGCGCGGGCGCCCGCCGCGCCGGTCGTCTCAACCAAAGCAGCGGCTTCAGTCAAGCAAGTTCGCCGGACAAAGGGAGAAAATTCGCCGTGCACCCCAGCGCACATGCACTTACGGAACCAACCAAGGCGGCCGTCATCATGGCCGACACCGGCGAGACCATCACTTACGAAGAATTGAACGCGCGCGCGAACCAGGCGGCGCATCTATTTCGAGCCGAAGGGGCGGTCGCCGGCGACTGCATCGCCATTCTCATGACCAACGCGCCGGCCTATTTCGAACTGGCCTGGGGCGCGCAGCGTTCGGGCCTTTACTACGTTTGCATCTCCACCAAGTTCACCGCCGAGGAAGCGGCCTATGTCCTGGGCGACAGCGGCGCGAAAGTGCTTATGATCTCAGGCGAACTTGGCCCTCTCGCGGATGAGCTCGCGACGCTCAGGCCGGGACTCAAGATCATCAGCGTCGGCCCCGCGGTCCCTGGATTGCGCGGATACGAAGGGCTGCGCGATGCGATGCCGCGCACCCCGATCGCCGATGAATCGGCGGGGGCGGATCTGCTCTATTCGTCGGGCACGACGGGACGCCCGAAAGGCGTGAAGGCGCCGCTGCCGGGCGGGCCGCCTGACGCGCCGAATCCGCTCGTCGCGCTGGCCGCGGGCTTCTTCGGGCTCGCCGCGGACAGCGTCTATTTGTCGCCCGCGCCGCTCTATCACGCGGCCCCCCTGCGCTGGTGCATGTCCGTGCATCGGCTCGGCGGCACGACCGTCGTCATGCCGAAGTTCGAGCCTGAGGCCTATCTGCAGGCGGTCGAACGTTACCGGGCGACCGACACGCAAGTCGTGCCCACGATGTTCGTCCGCATGCTGAAATTGCCGCCGGAAACCCGCGCCCGCTACGACTGTTCGAGCCTGCGCACGGTGATCCATGCGGCCGCGCCCTGCCCGATCCCCATCAAGGAACAGATGATCGAATGGTGGGGGCCGATCATCAAGGAGTATTACGCCGGCACGGAGGGGAATGGGTTCTGCGCCCTGACCTCCGAGGAATGGCTCAAGAAGAAGGGCTCGGTCGGCCGCGCGCTGCTCGGGGTCGTCCATGTCTGCGGCGAGGCGGGCGAGGAGCTGCCGGTGGGGCAGGACGGGGTGATCTATTTCGAGGGCTCGACCGCCTTCGAGTATCACAACGATCCGAAGAAGACGGCTGAGAGCCGCCACCCGGCGCACCCCGACTGGTCCACGCTCGGCGACATCGGCCATGTCGACGCGGACGGCTACGTCTATCTGACCGACCGCAAGGCCTACATGATCATCTCCGGCGGGGTGAACATCTATCCGCAGGAAGTGGAGAACCTGCTCGTGACCCATCCCAAGGTCGCCGATGCGGCGGTGTTCGGCGTGCCCAACGAGGAGTTCGGCGAAGAGGTCAAGGCGGTCGTCCAGCCGCTCGACTGGGCCGAGGCGGGGCCGGCTCTGGAGGCCGAACTCATGGGCTTTTGCCGGGCGCATCTCAGCCACGTCAAATGCCCCCGTTCGATCGACTTCCTGGAGGAGCTGCCGCGCCACCCGACCGGCAAGCTCTACAAACGGCTGCTGCGCGACCGCTATTGGGGCGACCGCGCGAGTCGGATCGTCTGAGGGGGCGGCCATGGCGATGCGGGCCGATGAGATCGAGGCGCTCCTGCACGCGGCGTTCCCCGACGCGGACATCGAGGTGATCGACCTCGCCGGCGACGGCGACCACTACAAGGCGATCGTCAAATCCGCCGCCTTCATCGGCAAGAGCCGGGTGGCGCAGCACCAGGCGGTCTATGCAGCCCTTCAGGGCCGAATGGGCGGCGCCCTTCACGCGCTCGCCCTGGAGACCGGTCCCAAATAGGCGCCGGCGCCATCCGTTAAGGCCCGCTCAACGCCTCTGAGCGCATGTTGCGGCGTGGCGATCACTCAACGGCATTCGGCGTTCCCCCACCTCTGCCTGGTGGAGTTCTCCGGCGTCGTCTTCCTGAAGGACGTCGAGGAGCACCTGAAGTTCCGCTTCGCCCATCGCGACTTGCTTGCCGCCGACACGTTCTGCCAGGTGCGGGAGGACTGCCATGTCGTCGACGTCACCGCCAAGGCCATCGACGCGCTGCGCGCCAGCCTGCGCGCGCCGCTGAAGGCTGCGGCGCTGCCGATGATCCGGCGCACGGCCTGGCTGGTCTTTAGCCCCGCCGTGCGCGCGGTGCTGATCCAGGCGATGAGGGAGCGCACGACTACGGACGGCCTCTACGCCGCGCCGCGCCTGGTCTCGACGCCTGCGGAGGCGGCCCAGTGGCTCGGCGCCGACGAAGCGACGCTCATGCGGCTGGCGGCGGAAGCCCCGATCGTTGCGACCTTCCCCGCCCGCGCCGGCGCGAGGGCCGCCAGCGCGGGTTGAAGGCCCGCGCGACACGCCTTACGTCGAGGCTCGCCTATCCGGAGCCCACCCGATGTCCGACGCCGTCCACGACGCCATCCGCCAGACCATCGCCGAGCATGACGTCGTCCTGTTCATGAAGGGCGTCGCCGAAGCGCCTCAGTGCGGTTTCTCAGCCCTTGTGGTGCGGGTGCTGGATCATCTGGGGGTCGACTTCAAGGACGTGAACGTGCTCGCCGACCCCGCCCTGCGCGAGGGGATCAAGACGTTCACCAACTGGCCGACCATCCCGCAGCTCTATGTGAAGGGCGAGTTCGTAGGCGGCAGCGACATCGTCCGCGAAATGTTCGAGACCGGCGAACTGCGCCAGTTGCTCGCGGAGAAGGGCTTGCTCGAAGCCGTCTGACGCCCGCGTTAGCGCAGTCTCAATCTCCGCCTGCTAGGCATCCGGTCCTGCTCTATTCCTGGGCCGCCGCGCCCTGAACCTTGGACTGACGCAAGTGCCCATCATCGAGCGGTACAATGAGCGCCGCCATCTGAGCACGATCACGCTGAGCGGATCGGTCGCCATGCGCGACCTGGAGGCGCACAACGACCACCGCCTGGCCCAACGCCTCGTGCGCACCGCGGACTGTCTCTGGTGCGTGGAGCCCGGCGCCGAATTCGCCGACATGACGATCGAGAAGCTCGACGCCTACGGCGAACGGCTGCGCGCGCTCTACCGGTCAGCGCCGCTGCCGTTGGCCCGGCGCCTCGCCTGGCTTTGCCGGAGCGAGCGCGCGCTGCCCTTCGTGCAGCATTTCCTGCGCAACCGCGCGCCCGACGACGGCCTCTACGCCCTCCCGCGCCTGGTCGATTCGATCGCGCAGGCGGCGCAGTGGCTCATGGTTCCCGAAGACGATCTCGTCGAGACGCTCACGCGCGGCGCGGTCGTCGCCGCCTTTCCCGGCGAAGCGCCGACCGCCGCGGCGTGATTCACGCGCGGCGGCGCTCTTCGGGGCGCGCGCTCACCGTCAACGTAAGCTCGACCAGCGCACCGTCGCGCAGCACTCTGAGCTTGAGGCGCTTCCCGATCGTCTCCCGCGTCAGCAGTCGGTGGATGTCATCCACGGTCGCCGTGATCTCCCCGTCGAGCGCGAGCACGACGTCGCCGACGCGAACGCCGGCCTCATGCGCAGGCCCGCCCTCCACGATGGCGATCACCAAGACGCCGCTCGTCGTCTTGAGGCCTAGCCTGCGCGTCAGCGCCTGCGAGAGACCTTGGGTCTGTCCCGCGACGCCGAACCAGCCGCGCGTCACGCGCCCATCGCGCATCAGCTCCGGGATGATCCACTTCGCGGTGTTGATCGGCACGGCGAAGCAGATGCCCTGGGCGCCGCCGGCGATGGCGGTGTTGACCCCGATGACGCGGCCCTGCGCGTCGACGAGCGCGCCGCCGGAATTGCCCGGGTTGAGCGCGGCGTCGGTCTGGATAACGTCTTCGATCAACCGTCCGCTCTCGCCGCGCAGCGTGCGCCGAAGCGCCGAGACGACGCCGACCGTCACCGTCGCCTGCAGGCCGAGCGGATTGCCGATCGCGACCATCAGCTCGCCCACGCGCAGCGCATCGGAATCGCCGAGCTCGGCGGCGGCGAAGCCGTGGCCGTCGAGGCGCAGGAGCGCGAGGTCGGTGTCGGGATCGGCGCCGACGATTTGGGTCGCCAGCACACGCCCGTCGTGCAGGATGGCTTCGATGCGCTCGGCGCCGCGAACCACGTGATTGTTGGTCAGCGCATAGCCGTCGCTGGAGAAGATCACGCCGGAGCCGGCGCCGTCATAGATGTCGCCCATCTGCGAACGGCGCCCGCGGCGTACGCCGATCACCGAGGGACCGGCGCGCTCGACCACTTGAACGACGGTGTGAGAAAAGGGATCGCGCGCCGGCTGGCTCACGGCGCGGATCTTCGGCGTCTTGCGCGAGGATCGGCCAAACATGGATGCAGAGGTAGGAGCGCATGCGACATTCCGCCAGGGGCCCGCGCCCGCGCAAGGCGGCGCCTGCACAGGCGCGCCTCCGGGAACGATTCAGCCGCACGACGGCCCCGCTCGGGCGACCTGCGCACAAACCCTCTCCACATTCGGGTATATACTCGACTCAAAACATTGGAGGCGAACGTGACTGCTGCAGATGTGCCTGAGGCCCTGCGCAACGCGCCGACCGCCCACGGCCTGCGCGGCGATTATTCGAACATGGCGGCGGACTGGACGGTGGCGCAGCCCTTCGCGCGCTACACTGATGCGGAGCATGCGCTCTGGCGCACGCTTTATGAACGCCAGACGCGGCTGGTGCGCGACTATGCGGCGCCAGTGTTCACCGCCTCGCTCAAGGCGATGGAATGCGCTGAGGGCATTCCCGATTTCGAAGCGCTCTCGGCGCGGCTGCGCAAGGCCACGGGATGGGAGATCGCCTGCGTCCCGGGCCTGGTGCCCGACGACGTGTTCTACGACCACCTGGCGCACCGCCGTTTTCCCGCGAGCTGGTGGATCCGCACGCCGGAAGAACTCGACTATCTCGTCGAGCCCGACGTCTTCCATGACCTCTTCGGGCATGTGCCGCTGCTCTTCGATCCGGTGTTCGCGGACTATATGCAGGAATATGGACGCGGCGGGCCCAAGGCGATCGCGCATGACGCGGTGCCGCTCCTGGCGCGGCTCTACTGGTATATGGTGGAGTTCGGGCTCATCCTCGTCGACGGCGAGGTGAAGGCCTATGGCGCGGGCATGCTCTCCTCGTTCGGCGAAACGAAATATTCCGTCGACAGTCCGGTTCCCAATCGCATCGGCTTCAATCTCGAGCGGGTGATGCGAACGCGCTACCTGATCGACCGCTTCCAATCGACCTATTTCGTGCTCGACTCGTTCGAGCAGCTGTTCCGCGACTCGATCGACACCGATTTCGGCCCGCTCTATGAACGGCTTAAGCCGCTCGAGCCTTACGCGCCCACCGAGATCGCGCCGGGCGACCGCGTGATCCACGCCGGCACGCACAGCGAGCCTGCGGCTTGAGCGCACTCGCAAACACGCTGCGCGCGCCTTAGATCAGGGCCATGCCGACATCGAAAACCACGCGGCGGCCACGGCCGCTCACTTGGCTGCGCAACTCGTTCCTCGCGGGCGTCGCGCTCGTCCTGCCGTTCGTCGTCACGGTGTGGCTGGTCTGGACGTTCGTCTCGTTCATCGACCACCAGGTGTTTCCGATCCTGCCGCCGCAGCTGCAGCCGTTGGCGGAGAACACGCCGGGCGTGGGGCTCGCGGTCGCGCTCGTCGCGCTCACGCTGATCGGCGCGCTCGCAGGCAACCTGCTCGGCCGATTCGTGCTGCGCGAGACCGAGCGAGTGATCGGCAATCTGCCGATCGTGCGCTCGATCTATGGCGGCTCAAAGCAGATCTTCAAGCAGGTGGCGGCGCCTGAACGCACCAGCTTCAAGGAGACCGTGCTCGTCGAGTTCCCGCGGCCCGGCGTCTGGGCGATCGGGTTCGTCACCAATGAAGCGACCGGCGAAGTGACCGGGCCTATTCAGACGAGCCTCGGTGAAGAGCTGATCGCCGTCTATGTGCCGCAAGCGCCGATCCCGACCTCCGGCTTCCTGCTCTATCTGCCGCGCAGCACGCTCATCCATCTGCCGATCGGGCCGGAAGAAGCGCTCAAGCGCGTGATCTCGCTCGGAATCGTGCGGCAGGAGGATGCGATCGCGGGAAAGTAGGGAATAGGGAATGGGCAGTAGGGCGGCAGGAATAGGACCACCCTCATTCCGGACGCGCGGAGCGCGATCCGGAACCCAGGAGATGGCGACTGGGTTCCGGGTCTCCCCCTCGCTTGCGCGAGGGTCCGCCCGGAATGAGGGTGGTCCTAACGCCTACTGCCTACTGCCTACTGCCTATTGCCTCGCCGCCTTCACTCGATCGCGAAACTTTTCGGGTCCCAATCCGGCTTGGGGTATTGCGGGTCCATCGCTTCGAGCGTCCCATGGACGATCGCGCCGATGATGGCGTTGCGGCGCCATTTCTTGTCCGCCGGCACGACGCGCCAGGGGGCGTGGGCGGTGGAGCAGCGCGTCAGCATCCTATCGTAGGCGGCCTGATACTCGTCCCAGAGCGCGCGATCCTCCAGGTCGCCGGGATTGAACTTCCAGTGCTTGGCGGGATCCTCGAGGCGCTCCTGCAGGCGCTGGCGCTGCTCGTCCTTCGAGATGTGGAGCATGAATTTGAGGATGGCGACGCCGTTCTCGGCCAGGTGCTTCTCGAAGGCGTTGATCTGCTCGTAGCGCGCTTCGATCGCTTCGGCCGGCGCGAGCTTGCGCACCTTCACCACCAGCACGTCCTCGTAATGCGAGCGGTTGAAGACGCCGATCATGCCGCGCTTGGGGACGGCCTGGTGCACGCGCCAGAGATAATCGTGCGCCAGATCCTCTTCGCTCGGGCGCCCGAAACTGGTCACCGAGACGCCCAGCGGGCCGCAGGCGTTGAACACGCCGCGCACCGCGCCGTCCTTGCCGGACGTGTCGATGCCTTGCAGCACCACCAGCAAAGCGCGCGAACGCTCGGCCCACAGACGATCCTGCAGCACATTGATCGCCTCGGCGCACTCCGCGCAGCGCTTCTCGGCCGCCTTCTTATCCGGGAAGAGATCGGCGCTGACCGGATCGCGCGTCATCAGCCCCGCCTCGGCGCCGGGCTTCACCAGGATGCGGTCGTCGAGCGCGCGCCAATCCATTTGGCGAATGGTGAGTGGCGAATAGCGAATTGTCGAGAGCGGCGCGCTACTCGCTATTCGCTCCCTCAGCTCGCGTAGTATTCGACGACGAGGTTCGGCTCCATCTGAACCGGATAGGGCACGTCGGCGAGGTTGGGCACGCGGACAAAGCGCGCGGTCATGCCTTGGGGATCGACCTCGAGATAATCGGGCACGTCGCGCTCCTGGCTCTGCAGCGCTTCGAGCACGATCGCCATCGAACGGGCCTTGTCGCGCACTTCGATCACGTCGCCGGCCTTCACCAGGAAGGACGGGATGGTGACGCGCTTGCCGTTCACGCGGACATGGCCGTGGTTCACGAACTGGCGCGCGGAGAAGACCGTCGGGACGAATTTCGAGCGATAGACGACCGCGTCGAGCCGGCTCTCCAGGAGTCCGATGAGGTTTTCCGCGGTGTTGCCCTTCCGGCGCGCGGCTTCCTCATAGATGCGACGGAACTGGCGCTCGGTGATGTTGCCGTAATAGAGGCGCAGCTTCTGCTTGGCGGCGAGCTGGAGGCCGAAGTCGCTGGTCTTGCCCTTGCGGCGTTGGCCGTGCTGGCCGGGGCCGTAGGAGCGCTTGTTCACCGGAGACTTGGGGCGGCCCCAAAGGTTCTGGCCGTAGCGACGGTTCGATTTGTACTTCGCTTGGACGCGCTTGGTCATGGCGTGCGAACGCCCTTCTCATTCGTGACGGGGCCCGGCGGCCTCACCAGCGAGACCGCGACTGCCCTGGCGGTTCACCCGTCGCCCAGTATGGGGACGCCGCCTTGGTCCGGGGGCGTCCGGAAGCCGGCGCTTTTCGAGGAAACGGCCGGCAAAGTCAACGGAAACAGAAAAAAGGCGGCCCCGTGCGGGGCCGCCTAAAGGAAGGTTCGACGCGCAAGAGCTAGGGAGGAGCGCGATCCGAACGCTTCCGATGTAGGCCTCCGGCGATGCAGTTCGATGACGAAACGAAGGCCAAAAGCAGACCAGCGCGCGTAGGAGCTCTGCGGATTTGCGTTGCTGAGACGCCTTGCGCATGCCCGCCGACGCCAGGCGGCCCCAGAAACAGCAAGAGCGACCCCATTCTCGGGGGCCGCTCCGCTTTCAATGCGTTCGGCGCTCTCACGGGCTTGGGGAGGAGCGCTTTGGGCTTCCTCTTATGGCAGGCGGGCGCAATGGCGCGATGACGAAATGATAAAGATTTCGTGGCGGCGGCGGTCGGGCCTGCAGATGGAGCGCGACGCCGTGCGCGCTCAGCTTCCGCTGTCTAGCACGTACTGGCTCTGGAGGTAGTTCTGCAGGCCGAGGTCGGCGAGGTTCTGGAGCTGGGTCTCCAGGAAATCGATATGTTCCTCAGTGTCCTCCAGGATGTCGGTGAGGAGATCGCGCGAGACATAGTCCAGCTTCTGTTCGCAGAGCGTGATCGATTCCACTAATGTGGCGCGGCCCTTGGTTTCGGCGGCGAGATCGGCCTTCAGCCGCTCCTCCACGGTCTCGCCGATCTTGAGCTTGTGCAGGTCCTGGAGGTTGGGAAGCCCCTCGATCATCAGGATGCGCTTCACCAAGCGATCCGCGTGCTTCATCTCGTCGATGGATTCTTCGTACGTCTTCTTGCCGAGGCGCTCATAGCCCTCGTTCTGGTACATGCGCGCGTGCAGGAAGTACTGATTGACGCTCGTCAGCTCGTTGGTGAGACAAGCGTTCAGCTTCTTAATGACGTCGGCGTCGCCCTTCATCGTCCCTCTCCGCTTCGCGTTACTCCGCGGCGACGAGGGCCTCCTCGGTTCGAGGGTTCGCACGTCTCGCGCCGATGATGCACGCGGCGATCTCCGGCATGCACTGGCCGCAGCACGGCTCATGGCCGTGGTGGGCGAGGACCTGACGCGGATTCACCGCCCCGGCCGCGATCGCGGAGTCGACCTCGCGCTGCCGCACGCCGTTGCAGTTGCACACATACATTCGCGAATCCGTTGAACGCAAAGAAGAAACCGGCAACTCAGTCGCAGATGCACCGAATATGCCGGGATATAATTGCGACTGGTTCGCAGTAACGTCAAGGGCCTTGGCGTCGCAGGCGCGGCCCCCCTCAGCCGGCCAGGGCCATGCGCAGGCGGCGCAGCCGTTCCCCATCATCGCGTCGCCCCCGGGGCCCGATCGCGTCGGGCAGCATCGCAGCCGTCGGACGTCTCTCCTGGTTTGCGCAGGCGAGGATGAGGCCCGACATGCCGCCCGGCCGGCCGCTTTCGGACGCCCTCAGTTTTTGCTAGCAGCACGCGCTTCCATGGCCAAAGCCCCGACAATCGGCATCGTCAGCCTCGGCTGCCCCAAGGCGCTCGTCGACAGCGAGCGCATCCTCACGCGGCTGCGCAGCGAGGGCTATCAGCTTTCGGGCTCCTACGAAGGCGCCGACCTCGTGGTGGTGAACACCTGCGGCTTTCTCGACAGCGCCAAGGCCGAGAGCTTGGAAGCCATCGGCGAGGCGCTCAACGAGAACGGCAAAGTGATCGTCACCGGCTGCCTCGGCAAAGAGGAGGAGCTGATCCGCGGCGCGCACCCGAACGTGCTCGCCGTCACCGGCCCGCATCAATACGAGGCGGTGGTCTCGGCCGTGCACGCGCATCTGCCGCCGCAGCACGATCCGAAGCTCGATCTGGTGCCGGAAAGCGGGCTCAGGCTCACGCCGCGCCACTATGCGTATCTGAAGATTTCCGAAGGCTGCAATAATCGCTGCAGCTTCTGCATCATTCCAAGCATCCGCGGCGATCTCGTCTCGCGGCCGGCGAATGCAGTGCTGAAAGAGGCCGAGAGCCTGGTCAAAGCCGGGGTGAAGGAAATCCTCGTCATCAGCCAGGACACGAGCGCCTATGGCGTCGATGTGAAATACGCCGAGAGCAAGTGGAAGGACCGCATGGTCCGCGCCAAGTTCTACGATCTCGCCAAGGAGCTGGGCGAACTCGGCGTGTGGGTGCGGCTGCATTACGTCTATCCCTATCCGCACGTGGACGAGGTCATCCCGCTGATGGCGGAGGGCAAAATCCTTCCGTATCTGGACATTCCGTTCCAGCACGCTTCGCCGCGACTGCTGCGCGCGATGCGCCGCCCGGCCAACCAGGACCGCACTCTCGAACGCATCGCGCAGTGGCGCAGCATCTGCCCCGATCTCACCATCCGCTCCTCGTTCATCGTCGGGTTTCCCGGCGAAACCGAAGAGGAGTTCGAGACGCTGCTCGATTTCATCGAAGAGGCTGGGATCGATCGCGCCGGCTGCTTCAAGTACGAGAACGTCGAAGGCGCAGCCTCGCGCGAGATCGACGATCAGATCGAACAGGACGTGATCGACGAACGCTACGAACGCTTCATGGAGACGCAGACCGCGCTCGCCTACGCCCGCGGCGACGCGCTCGTGGGCGCCACGCAAACCGTGATCATCGACGGCTTCGATGAAAACACCCGCGCCTATGAAGGGCGCACCAAAGCCGACGCCCCCGAGATCGACGGGATCGTGCGCGTGTTCGGAACGGGCCTCCTCCAGCCCGGCGACATCCTCGACGTCCGCATCAGCGCGGCCGAAGGGCACGAACTGACGGCGGAAGCGGCTTAGACATCAAGACATCAAGGCCTTGACATCAAGACATCAAGAGCGCATCTCATCGTCATGCGCACCACGCTCACCATCGACGATGACGTGGCCGTTCAAATCGAACGGCTGCGCAAGGAACGCGACGCCTCGCTCAAGGACGTCATCAACGAGGCCTTGCGCCGCGGCCTCCAGGACATGGCCGCCAAGCCGAAGAAGCGTGCTCCCTTCAGGACCGGCGTTCATCATGGTGGGCGCTTGCTGGTGGAGGACGTGAAGGAAGCGCTGGCGATGCTCGATGAGGAATATGATCGCAAGAAGCTCGGCTATTGATCCTCGTTGACGCCAATCTTCTGATCTACGCGTATGTCGACTCCTATCGCCAACACGTAGCCGCGCGCACGTGGCTGGACGCGCAGCTGAACGGCGCCGCGCGGGTCGGCCTACCGTGGCTGAGCCTGTTGGCGTTCATGCGCGTCACCTCCAGTCCCAAGGTCCACGCGATCCCAGCCAGCGCAGCAGAAGCGTGCGACCAAGTTGCGGCGTGGCTTGGATGGGATGTGGTCTGGGTTCCAAGTCCAGGCCAGCAGCACGCGCGAATTCTATTGGATTTGGTTCGGCGGGTCGGAGCACGCGGAAATTCAACCTCTGACGCGCATCTGGCGGCGCTGGCGATCGAGCATGGGCTGACGCTGTGTTCCGCCGACAGCGACTTCGCGCGCTTTCCGGGGCTCCGCTGGAGCAATCCGCTCGCGCCTTGAGCCGCTTGCCTCACAAACGCCGACGTGCCTCACTCACGCAAACAAAAGCAGGAGGAGCGCCATGGCCTATGTCGAGGGCCGGATTGTGCATGACGCCGACAGCCACTTGATGGAGCTGGCCGATTGTCTTGATCCCTATTTCGAAGCGCGCCTGCTCGCCCGCTTTCGCGAGACGCCCGGCTATCGCCGCCAGCGCGACCGGCAGACGTTCGCCGAACGGGCGCGGGAGAAGCAGGCCGACGCCGCGTTCCGCGCCGGCGCAGACGAGAACATCCTGCTGCGCAAGAATTACGAGGCGCTCGGCGCCTTCATCCGGGAAGATCGCCCGCGCGTGGTCGATCTGCTCGGCTTCGCCAGCCAGCTCGTGTTCACGACGTTCTGCCTCGGCAATTTCGATCTCGACCAGGGCGAGGATCTCGAACTCTGCTATGCGGCGGCGGATGCGCACAACCGGATGATGGCGGACTTCTGCAGCGTGGACCGGCGCCTGCTCGCCACCGCCTATACGCCGCTTGAAGATTTCGCGCGCGCCCGCGCCTGCGCCGAACGCGCGGTCAGGCTCGGCGCCAAGGCGATCCTCATCCCCTCGCGGCCGCCGCAGCGGCATGGACCGAGCCATGTCGGCCTCGATCCGTTGTGGAGCGTCGTGCAGGAGGCCGGGCTGCCGATCTTATTCCACGTCGGCGGGGAAACCAAGCTTGATCCCATCTACAAAGAGAACGGCCTGCCGCCGGTGAAGGATTTCCATGGCGGCGACGACAATTTCACCTCCGTCTCCTACATGCCGATCCCGCATGCGGTGATGCAGACGCTGGCGACGCTGATTTTCGACGGCGTGCTCGATCGCTTTCCGCGGCTCAAGTTCGGCGCGATCGAATTGGGCGCTGCGTGGGCGCCGGGCTGGATGCGGGCGATGGATTCCGCGGCCAGCGCCTTCATCAAGAACGAAGAGCGGCTGCAGAAGCTGTCGGCGCGGCCGTCCGAGATCGTGCGCAGGCAAGTGCGCGTGACGCCCTATCCGCACGAGGACGCGGGCTGGATCGCGGCCAATGCGGGCGAAGAGGTGTGCCTGTTCTCGTCCGACTACCCGCACGTCGAAGGCGGGCGCAATCCGCTCAAGCGCTTCGACTCCAGCCTGCAGGGCCTCAGCCCGGCCGCGATCGACGCCTTCTACGCCGGCAATTTCATCGACCTGATGGGCCAGGGCCTGGCTGAAGATTTGCGACGGCCGGCGCATCTCCTGGCGGCGTAGCCGGCATCCTGCGCGGGAGAGCCTGTTGACTCTCTCGATTACGCGTGTAATCGATGTGTCGATTACGGGTGTAAACGCATGCGGATCAGCGGCGCCGAAAGCGTGGTGATGAAGGCGCTGTGGCGGATCGAATCCGGCACGGCCGAGGAAATCGCCGCGGCGATCGAGGCTGACCGGGACTGGTCCATCGCCACGATCAAAACGCTGCTCAACCGCCTGCTCACCAAGAAAGCCGTCACCGCGGTCATGCATGGGCGGCGCTATCTCTATGCGCCGCGGCTCAAGGAAACCGATTACGTGCAGGAAGAGAGCCGCGGGCTGCTCGACCGGCTGTTCGGCGGCAAGGTCGCGCCGCTGGTTTCGCATTTCGCCGAGACGAAGCAGCTCTCGGCGGAAGACATCGCCGAACTCAAGCGCCTGATCGCGGAGCTCGACGATGACGCCTGAACTCCTGGCGCTGGCGGCGCGCCTCAATCTCGTGCTCGCCGGCGCGATCTTCATCGTCCTGTTCTTGCGCGCGCCGGCGCGCGCCGTGTTCGGGGCGCGCATCGCCTACGCGCTTTGGGCGCTGCCGGCGGTCGCTGCGGCGGCCGCGCTCCTGCCCGCGCGCGTCGTCGAGATTGCGCTGCCGATCGAGTCTCTGGCCGCCGTCTCCGGTTCATCGCCGCAAGCGACTGCGTCGGCCGGTCCCGGCGCCGCCGGCGTCAGCTGGCTGCGTCTGGATTGGCCGACGCTTCTCTTTGCAACGTGGTCGTTCGGCGCGGCGTTCGCGCTGGCGCTGATCGGGTTTCGCCAAGCGCGCTATGTTCGCGCGCTCGGCGCGCTTGAGCCTTTCGCGGCGCACGGGCCGGGCGTCTATCGCGCGCAATCGCGCGAGGCCGGCCCCGCCGTCGTCGGCGTCATCAGGCCGATCATCGTCACGCCCGCCGATTTTGAAGCGCGCTACGATGCGCGCGAACAGCACGCCGTCATCGCCCACGAGCGTGCGCATCTGCGACGCTGCGATCCGCTGATCAACGCCGCCGTCTCGCTGGCGCAGTGCGCGTTCTGGTTCAATCCGCTCGTCCATGTCGGCGCGCGCGCCTTGCGCATCGATCAGGAGTTGGCGTGCGATGAAACCGTGATCGCGGCCAACGCCGCGGGGCGGCGGGTCTACGCCGAAGCCATGCTCAAGGCGCATCCGGCCTTGCCTCTGGGCCCGCTCGGCTGCGCCTGGCCGAACACCGATTTCCACCGCCTCAAGGAGCGCATCGCCATGTTGAAACGGACCTCTCCCTCGCGCGTAAGGCTGATCGTGGGCGCGTCCGCGGCAGCGCTCGCGGCGCTGACGCTCGGCGCGGTCGCGTGGTCGGCGCAGCCTGCGCGTCTTGAGTTCGCCGCCGCACACGGCCCGCACGTCGCCGCGCCGGACAAGGCGGACGGCGAAGACGTTGAAGACCAGGCGGATGGGGAAGCGCTTGAGGGCGGCGAAGCCGACGACGACGACGCGTTCGAAGCCCAGATGGACGCCCTGGACGCGGAAACGGAAGCGCTTGCAGAGCAATTGGCCGCGCTTCATGCGCGGCGCGCCGCGGCGATCCGCGCCCACGTCGCCGCCAGCATCCCGAGCGAAGCCGAGCTTGAAGCCATCCAGCGCGAGGCGATGGCCGCAGCCGAGGCGGCGATCGCTGCGCATCGGGTGCAAATATGGGCCCATGCCGCCGCCGCCGCGCACACGCAGGAAATCCAGCGGGCCACGCTGGCGATCACCGAACGCGCGTTGGCGCTGGCGAGCGCCGAGATGCGCGGCGAACTGACTGAGGAAGAGCGCGAACGCCTGGAACGCGAGATCGAGGCGCACGCCGAGCGGATTGAGGCCTGGGCGGAACGTTTCGCCGCCGAAATTGAAACCGCCGAAGACGCCGCGGATGCGCCCGAGTGAGGCGTCCGCGCAGCCCTCGAGCGCAGGCGTTAATGTAATCAACGCTTTTGCAACGTCTCACCGTCCATAGACCAGACTGGGCGGACGGCGCTCGATCGGAACGTGCGGGGATGGCGGAGGAAGCAGCGCCGCGTCTGTGGCTTAGGATCGGCGCGCCGATCTTCGCCCTCGTCCTCGGATCCCTGCTCGGCGCGGTCGTGATCTCTTGGAACTTCGCCACCCAGCAGGACGCCGCCTTCGTGGCCAAGAGCCGCCAGCTCGTCGACGCCGCGTTGCGCGGGCGTTTGCAGGCGCTCTCCAGCACGGCCATGGACTACGCGTTCTGGAACGACGCCCACGCCAACATCGTCGCCGGCTGGAATCCCGAGTGGATCGAGGCGAACTACTATTCGTCCGCGGCGGACGGGATCCTAATCTTCACGGAAGACGGCGCGCAGCGGTACGCTTGGTTCAGCGACGGCGCGCCGCCGCAAGTGCGCGCGGCGGCGGCCACGCTGATCCGCGGCGCCGGCTCGCGCGCGGCCCTGCGC
>JACAEE010000073.1 GCA_013389015.1 Hydrogenophilaceae bacterium
GCCAGAGCGCCGATCCGCGCCAGCGTGAACGCGGCCGGCTCAGGCGCGGGCGCCTGCGCCGTCGACAGCGCGAACACCACGTCCCCGTCGAACGGCGCGAACACCGGCCGGATCGCGCGCGCCAACCCCGCCGTCGCCATCTGCGCCACGCGCATCAGATCGCCGTGCGCGAGCGCCGCATCGGTGGCGACCACCGCCAGCGTCGTGTTGGCGCGCGGCTGCGGCGCGACTTTCGTACCCGACCAATCCTCGGGCGGCGCCGTTGCGCCGGGCTGCGGCGCAAGCCCTCCGAACTCGCCGCCGATCTCGTACGGCCACGCCCAGAACGTCTTGCCGCCTGGCATCGTCGTGGATCCGAACGCGTTCACGCAGACCAACGCCGCTACTGTCAGGCCGTCGCCGGTGCGGATGGAAGCGCTCCCCTGCCCGCCCTTGAGCGCGCCCGCGAGCGCGCCGAAGCCCGCCCCCGCGTTGCCGAGCGGGACGCCGGGCCCGGCCGCCGCCAGCGCCGCTTGGCCGAGCCCGCGATAAGGCGGGGCGTCCCCCCACGCCTTGTCGCCGCCATTGGCCAGGTCGTAGAGGATGGCGGCAGGCACGATCGGGCTCTTCGGGACGCCGGGCGTGTCCCGCATCTGGAACCCGCGCCCGGCCGCGCCCAGAGCCGCGACGACGGCCTCCGCCGCCGCAAGGCCATAGACCGAGCCGCCGGCAAGCACGATCGCGTCAACGGTCTGCACCAGGTTTCCCGCCCGGAGCACGTCGCTCTCCCGCGTCCCCGGCCCGCCGCCTTGGACGGCGACGGCGCACACCGCCGGCTGTTCCGCGAGGATCACGGTGACGCCGGTGCGCACGCGCTCATCCTCGGCGCAGCCGACTGAAAGGCCGGCGACATCGGTTAGATCGTTCCGCGGCCCGGGCATGGCGGTCACGACGCGCTCTCCAACGCCGCGCGCAGGATTGTCGCGCGGGGACGGCCCCCGTATGCACGTCCCGTGATGCTCGACAAGCCGCGCTCCCTGCTTGGCGCACTGTGCGCAACCTTAGCCGGCGCGGCGCTCACGGCCTGCGCCTATTTTCCCGCCGCGGCCGAACACGATGCCGCGCCGACCGAAGCGGTCGTGGTCGCGGCCAACCCTCATGCGGCGGAAGCGGGCGCCGAGATCATCCGCCGCGGCGGCGGCGCCGTCGATGCCGCCGTCGCAATTCTGGCGACGCTGACCCTGGTGGAGCCGCAATCGTCCGGCGTCGGCGGAGGCGGCTTTCTTCTGCACTACGACGCCGCAGCGGAAGCGCTTGACGCCTATGACGGGCGCGAAACCGCGCCGGCGGCGGCGACGCCGGACCTCTTCCTCGACGGCGAAGGCCGCCCGCTCCCGCGCCTCGACGCCATCGCCAGCGGCCGCTCCATCGGCGCGCCGTCCGTCATCGCCATGCTCAAGCTCGCCCATGACGAGCACGGCGCGCTGCCTTGGGCGACGCTGTTCGAGCCGGCCATTCGCCTCGCTGAGGAAGGGTTCGACGTCTCCCCGCGCATGCATCGCGTGCTGAGCGCGGTGGCGCAGTTCGGCCGCCTGCAGCGCGATCCCGCCGCGCGCGCCTATCTCTTCCTCCCCAACGGCGATCCGCTTCCGATTGGACACCGCCTGCGCAACCCGCTCTATGCCGAGACGTTGCGCGCCATCGCCGCGCAAGGCCCCGCGGCGCTGCAGCGCGGTCCGATCGCGGAGGCCATCGTCGCGCAGGCGCAGGCCGACCCGCTGCCCGGCGGCCTGACGCTCGCGGATCTCCAGAATGTGCGCCCGCGCCGCCTTGATGCGACGTGCGGACGCTTTCGCCTCTATCGCGTGTGCTCGATGCCGCCGCCCAGTTCGGGCGGCGTCGCCGTGATCGAGACTCTCGCGATCTATGAGCGCGCGCGGCCCTACCCCGCCGGCGCCGCCGTCATCGACGATTGGGCCGCCTACCTTTGGGCGAGCCGCCTCGCCTACGCCGATCGCGACTTCTATATCGGCGATGATCTCTACGTGCCGGTGCCGACCGCCGGCCTTGTCAATCCCCGCTATCACGATGCGCGCGCGCGGCTGGTCGATCTCGCCTCCGCGCCGCGCGAGCCGCTCGCGCCCGGCGATCCGGCGGCGATCGTCGGCGGCGCTTCCCTGCTCGACCGCTGGTGGCGCGCCGATGACGGCGAAGCGCCCGGCACCACCCACTTCGTGGTCATGGATCTGAACGGCGACGTCGTCTCGATGACGGCCACCGTCGAGAGCGCGTTCGGCGCCCAGCGCATGGCCGGCGGGTTTTTCCTCAACAATCAGCTCACGGACTTTTCCTTCGCGCCGGCGCAGGACGGTCGCCCCTTCGCCAACGCCGTCGCGCCCGGAAAGCGCCCGCGCTCCTCCATGGCGCCGGTGATCATGCTCGAACAGGACGGCGATTTTCACGCCGCGATCGGCTCGCCGGGCGGCGGCGCGATCATCTCATACGTCTCGCGCACGATCATCGCCTCGGAGGATTGGGGCCTCTCGCTGCAGGAGGCCGTCGATCTGCCCCATCTCATTTCCGCGAGCGGCGAAATCCGGATGGAGACGGGATTCCCGCAGACCATCGCCGAAGGCCTCGCCGCGCGCGGGTGGAGATTCCGCCCCGCAGCCGCCGAGGACAGCGGCCTGCATGGCTTCCGCGTGACGCCGGGCGGCGGCCTGGAGACGGCCGTCGATCCGCGCCGCGAGGGCGCTGTCGCGCGCGTGCCGCGTCCTGCGCCTAGGCCGCCGGCAGGCTGACCTCGAACACCGATCCCGCGCGCCCGCTGCTCGCGAGCGTGACATCGCCGCCCATCGCGCGCGCCAGCTCGCGCGCGATCGCAAGCCCGAGGCCGGTTCCTTCCTGGCGCTTCGATGAGACGAACGGCTCGAACAGGCGCGCGCGCGCGGCGTCGGCCACTCCGCCGCCGCGATCGGCCACGCTGATGACGATGAACGCCCCACGCCGCTGCGCGCGCACGACGACCTGATCCTCTTCCGAGGCGTCCGTTTGCGCCACCGCCTGCGCGGCGTTGCGAATGAGGTTGGCGAGGATTCGGTGCAGCTGGTCGGCGTCGGCGAGCGCGGTGAGGTCGTCCGGCGTCTCGATGCGGCGGCTGACGCCCGCGAAGGCCGCCATCGCCTCCTCCATCGCCTCCTCCACGGCGCTGCGCACCTTGACGCGCGCCAGCAGTGGCGCGGCTTCCTCGGCGCGGCCATAGCGCAGCGTCGCCGCCGCAAGCCCCGCCGCGCGCCCGATCACACGTTCGAGCCGCGACGCCGCCTGCCGCACGCTCGGATCCTCGGAGCGGCTGAGCCGCTCCGTCACCAATTGCGCGGTGGCGAGCGCGTTGCGCAGATCGTGCGCGATCCGCGCCACCGCCGCGCCCAGCGCCGCGAGCCGCTCGCGCTGCTTGAACGCCGCGGCCACATGCTCGGCCATCTCCGCAAGCGCACGCTCGGCGCGTCCGATCTCATCGCGCCGCTTCGACGGCGCTGCGAACAGCGCCGCATTGTCGGGCGCGTCGCTGAATTGCGCGATCCGCTGCGTGAGCGACGCCACCGGCCGCACGAACAGCCAGGTGAGCAGCACATAAAGCAGAATTCCGGAGAGCAACGAGATCGCGAGCGCCGACAGCGCGACCTGCCACGCGTAGTTCGCCATCTCGCGCTTGAGCGGCGCCTCGCTGATCAGTATCTCGATGAAGTCGCCGCGCTCGAAGCGCGGCTGCGTCACCACGAGCAGGAGCCGCCCGTCCGGCGCAAACAGCGTCTCCATCGCGCGACTGAGCCTCCGCCACGGGCTGTCCTGACGTAGATCATAGGTGGCGAGCCCGCGCGCGCGCGCCGGCATCGGCGCTTCGAGGATGAGTTCTCGCGCGCCTTCCACGCCGATCGCCACCCGCAGCAATTGCGCGTTCTCGAGGATTTCGCTCTCGAGCTCCGGGCTGAGTTCGGGCGCCTCCTGCAGCGCGATCGCCGCGGTCTGCGCCAGCGTCGTGCGGTCGCTCAGCCGCAGATGATGGAACGTCGCCATCGCCGGCAGAAACACGAGAAGCGTTGCGAACAGCACGATCACGATCGTGAACGCGAGCAGGCGCCCCGCGAGGCTCTCCGCAAAGCGCCGCACGGTTTCGAGCCCGTTCATCCCCTGGCCTTCGCCAACCGCGCGCGCAGCCAGATGGCGGCGAGCGCCAGCGCCGTCAGCCCGATGAGCGGCCCCATCACCGCCGGCGAAAGCGCCGCCTTGGCGAGATCGACGTCGCCGCCCGCGTCCAGCACGCTCCCCGCGCCCGAGCCGATGCTGGCGTACACGAAGGCCGCCGGCCCCGAGCCGATCACCGACCCCGCCAGAAACGCCGGCAGCCTGAGATGCGCTGCCGCCGCCGCAAGCGTCACGGTGTTGGTGGGCAGGAACGGCATCAGCCGCAACGAGATGAGATAGAGGAGCTCGTTGCCGCGCGCGCCGCGCTCCAGCGCCTGTACAAGCCGCCCCGCCCGCGAGTCCGCAAGCCCGGCGTCCAGGAGCGCCCCGCGCGCCCGCCGCGCCGCGAGAAACAGCGCCGCCCCGCCGATCGTGGCGCCGGTGAGCCCGATCGCGAACCCCTCCCACAGCCCGAACACCAGCCCGCACGCGGCCATCACCACGCCGATCGAAGGAAAGGCCATCGCCATAACGAGCGCTGCGGCGCCGATCCCGACGGGCCAGGCAGTCAAGGGCGCCGCGTCCGCCCAGGCCTGCAGGGCCGCGTGCCGCTCCCGCAAACCGTCGAGCGTGAGCGCGCGGTGCAGGCCAAGGGCGAAGAAAAGCGCAAGCGCCGCCAACAGCAGGGCGAACGGCGCGATCCGTCCCCACATGAACCCCTGCCTGTTCATCATCCGCGCCGCGACCCGACTCCTCGCGGGTGATCATACCGGGCCCGCGCGCCGGGCGCGACGCCCGCCTCCACGCCCGCGCCGGCCTTGACCGCGCGCGCCCGCGCCGCTATCAGCCCCGCTCTTTCCGGCGCCCAATGAACGACGAGGCCAGACGTGTCGACCAAGCGGACCTTCCAGCCCAGCCAGCTGGTGCGCAAGCGCCGCCACGGCTTCCGCGCGCGCATGGCGACGGCGGGAGGCCGCAAAGTGCTGGCCCGCCGCCGGGCCAAGGGCAGAAAGCGCCTGAGCGCCTGAAGCGCCCCCGCCGCCGGCGCAAGAAACCTCTCGTGATCGAACGTCTGCGCACGCGCGCCCAGTTCCTGTTCGTCCGGCGCGGCAAAAAGGCCGTGCGCCCCGCCGTGATCGTGGAGGCGCGCCGGCGCGCGCCCGACGGGCCGGCCGGCGCAGGATTCACCGCCACGGCCAAGATCGGCGGCGCGGTCGTGCGCAACCGCGCCCGCCGCCGCCTCCGCGAGGCGGTCCGGGCGCTCCTCCCTCGGCACGGCCTCCCGGGGGTGGATTATGTCTTCGTCGCCCGCGCCCAAACGCCCGACGCGCCCTGGCCGGCCTTGCTTGACGATGTCGGAAACGCGCTGATAAGCGTCCGCGCCGAACTCGGCGCGGACCGCCCGGCCTAGCGGCATTCCCCGTGCGGCGCTGCTTCTCACGCGAACCAGAAAGCGACCATGACGAGCCCCAGCGGTCCCGGCGCCGGCGACATCCGCAACGTGATCATCGCGATCGTCCTGTCGATTCTGGTCCTGTTCGGCTTCCAGTACTTCGTCACGGGGCCCCAGCAGCAGCGCGAGCGCGCCGAACGCGCCGCCCAGGCCGAGAAGCAGGCTGAGGCCGCCGCACGCGGCGAGCCGCTGGTGCGCGTTCCGATCGCGCCCGAGCGCGCGATCGCGGCGACGCGCGACATGCGCATCCCGATCGTGGCGCCGAGCGTCGGCGGCAGCCTCTCCCGCGAAGGCGTGCTCTTCGACGATGTGACCCTCCACCACTATCGCCGCACTATCGAGCGCAACAGTCCCGACGTGCGCATCCTCGCCCCGCGCGAGGCGCGAGGCGCGGCCGACGCCGATTTCGGCTGGGAGATGAGCCAGAACGGCGTCGGCGTCGGCGTTCTGGATCAGGACGCGGTGTGGACTCTCGCCGAGGGCGAGCGGCTGACGCCGCAAACGCCGGTCACGCTCACCCTGCGCACCGCGACCGGCTTCGAGATCACCCGCAAGATCTCCATCGACGACCGCTACATGTTCACCATCGAGGAGACCGTGCGCAATGTCGGCGACGCGCCGCGTGAGATTCGGCCCTATGGCGTCGTGCGCCGCCTCGGCATGGCCGACGATTTTGTGCGCAACGGCATGGTGCACCAGGGCATGGCCGGCGTCTTCGGGCCCAACCATGCGCTCAACGACATCAATTATCGCAAGGCGGCCGAGCACGCGCGCGACAAGGATCGCGGCCGCGCCAGCGCCGACGAGCGTATCGAGTCGCAGAGCGGCGTCGGCGGCTGGCTGGGCCTTTCGGAGCATTACTGGCTGACGGCGCTGGCGCCCGACCAGAGCGAACGCATCGACGCCTGGTTCGACAGCTCCAACCGCGAGGGCGACACCGACTACCGCTCCGCCTATCGCGGCGCCTGGCGCACCGTGGCGCCGGGCGAAGCGGTGACGTACACGCAGCGCCTGTTCGTCGGCGCCAAGGAAGTCGACACCCTGCAGGACTATCAGCGCGCGCTCAACATCCCTGGCTTCGACAGCGCCGTGGATTGGGGCTTCCTGGGCTTCCTCACCCGCCCCTTCTTCATGCTGCTGCACTTCTTCGGCGGGCTCGTCGGCAATTTCGGCGTCGCGATCCTGCTCTCCACCATCGTGGTGAAGCTTCTGCTTTTCCCGCTCGTCTACCAGTCGAACGTGGCGATGGCGAAGATGCGCGAGATCCAGCCGAAGATGAAGGAGATCCAGGAGCGCTACAAAGCCGATCGCCAGCGCATGCAGCAGGAGCAGATTCGCCTGTTCCAGACCGAGAAGGTGAACCCGGTCGCAGGCTGTGTGCCGATCCTGTTGCAGATTCCGGTCTTCTTCGCGCTCTACAGCGTGCTGACCGTGACCATCGAGATGCGCCACGCGCCGTTCGTGCTCTGGATCCGCGATCTCTCCGCGCCGGACCCGACCAACATCTTCAACCTCTTCGGCCTGCTGCCGTTCGATCCCTCATCCTGGCCGATCATCGGCGGCTTCCTGGCGCTCGGCGTCCTGCCGATTCTCTATGGCGTGACCATGTTCGCGCTGCAGGCGCTTTCCCCGCCGCCGACCGATCCGACCCAGGCGCTGATCTTCAAGCTCTTGCCGATCGTCTTCACCTTCCTCTTCGCCAGCTTCGCCGCCGGCATGGTGCTTTACTGGACCTGGTCGAACATTCTCTCGATCATCCAGCAATACGTGATCATGCGCCGCATGAAGGTCAGCACCGAATTCGACAAATGGCTCGCCAAGCGCTTTCCGAAGAAGGATCAGCCGCCGATCGTGGCGGAGTGAGCGGCGCCGGCGATCTCGTTGAGGCGGGCCGGCTGCTGTTTGCGCGCGAGATCGTATTCGAGCGCGGCGTCGCCTCCCTTGAGCATCTGCCGGACGCCGATCTCCCCGAGGTCGCCTTCGCCGGGCGCTCCAATGTCGGCAAATCGAGCCTGATCAACGCGCTCGCCGGCCGCAAGGCGCTGGCGCGCGCCTCGGTCGAGCCCGGCCGCACGCGCGAGCTCAATTTCTTCCGCGTCGCCGATCACCTGCGCCTCGTCGATCTGCCCGGCTACGGCTATGCGAAAGCCCCCAAGACCGCGATCGCCCGCTGGACGGCGCTGATGCGCGATTATTTGCGCGGGCGCCCGAGCCTGAAGCGCGTGTTCCTGCTTGTCGACGCGCGCCATGGCGTGAAGCCCAACGACGACGAGATCATGGCCGCGCTCGACGCCGCCGCCGTCGTCTACCAGGTCGTGCTCACCAAGATCGACAAGCTGAAGGCGGGCGAAGCCCCCCGCGTCATCGCCGACACGCAAGCGCGCCTCGCCAAGCGCCCCGCCGCGCATCCCGTGGTGATCGCCACATCCGCCGAACGTGGAAGCGGCATCCCTGAACTACGCGCCGAAATCGCGACGCTCGCGAACGGCGAATAGCCCCATTCGCCATTCCCTACTCGCAATTTCTTCACACCGGCGGCGGCCCGCCATGCGGATTGACGATTCCGGCGTCCGGATCGGCGGCTGCGCGCGCGCTGCCGCCGCCGAGGATTTCCGTGCCGCGGCGCTGGATCCATTTGGCGATGTCGTCGGCCATGATCCCCGCGACGATGCCGACGAGTCCGACGGTGAACGGGTTGAGCAGCGCTGCGTTGTTCGCCGCCTCCGATTGGCCCGGCACGAACGCGATCCCCGCGATCGCGGCGTTGGCGACGATGTAGAACGCCAGCGCCGACACCATGCCGAACAGCATCCGCATGATGATCTCTGCGAACGTCACCGGATTGGCGCGCGTCATATAGGCGGGGAAGAGATAGAGGATCGCGCCCAGCGCTCCCATCACCAGCACCAAGAGCGTGGAGGTGAATGCCGGGTGCGCCGCCACCAGAGCCGCGCCGATTCCGGCCGGGCTCGTGCGCCTGAGCGAATCCGCCTCCGCCACGACGCGATCGAAATCCTCGTAATCGGTCACCACGGTTTGCTTGAGCGCGATGATGCGGTTGTCGGCGTCCGCGACGATGCCGCCGACGCGGCGGAAATTGTACTGGGCGGTGTTGAGTTCGCCGCGCTTGCGCGCGAGCTCGTCCTGCAGCGCGCGCAAGGCTTGCGTCGTCTGCCCGATCGTGGAGGCCGAAGCGCTGTGCGCGGCAGGCAGCCCCGGCGTCTCGATCAGCGCGGCGGCGCGCACTTCAAGCTCCTCCGGCGTCAGCGACGCCGCCGGCTGGGCGCCTTCGTTGCGGTTGAGCGCCCCTTCGAGCGTCGCCACTTCCTGCGCCAGCTGGATCATCGTGGCGTTGATGCGCGTCTGCAGATCATTGATCTGCGCCGTCAGCGTGTTGACTTCGCCTTCGTAGCGGATGGCGTCCCCACGCGAGCCGGCCGTATCCGTCTGATAGCGATTGATCTCGTCGCGCACGCGGTCGAGCGTGTCCATCACCAGAATCCCGTTCGATCCCGGCGCCGCTTGGGCGAGATTGAACTGGAACGACCGCGCGCTGAACAGGAAGGCGTTGATCATCAGCGCCGCGATCATGATCACGGCGAGCGCAAATCCCACCAGCCATTTGTGAATGCTCATCGTATCGCCCTCTGGCTCATCCCGTAGGCTGTTTTAGCCACGCACGGCCGGCGGCGCACCCGTTTTCGCCACCTGCGCCGCTCAACTCAGCGTGGCTGGATCGGCCAGCGCGACAGGCGTCTGCGCCGCCCGCGGGATCAGCGTCCAGAAGCGCACGCCTTCGGCGTTCATCCGCTCCGCTCGCGCCCCCGCCTCGGGCCCCGTTCCGAAGAAGAGGTCGCCGCGCAGCGGCCCGCGCCGGATCGCGCCCCCGGTGTCCTGCGCCACGACCAGGCGCCGCATCGGCGCGCCGTCATACTGCGCGTCGAAAAAGAGAAGCGCGCCATAAGGGTGAAACGCCGGATCGACCGCCATCGACCCCATCGGCGTGAGGTGCACGTTGGCCGCCCCCTTCGGTCCGATCGAGGGATCGGCGATCGCCTCGTTGGCGAAGAACACATAGGAGGGATCCTCCGCCAGCGCCGCGCGCGCGCTGGTCTCGTCGAGGCTGTCGAGATAGCGGCGGAAGCCCGCCCAGCTGCCGTCGCTGATCCGCCCCAGCTCCCGCGCCCGCCCGATCGCCGAACGCCAGCGATAGCCGTTCTGGAACGCATAGGCCGCGCGCCGCTCGCTGCCGTCCGGGAAGCGGATGCGGCCCGAGCCTTGAACCTGCAGCGTGTAGACGTCGACAGGATGCGCCCAGGCGAAAGCGGGGCTCGGCGGCGCCGCGTTGATCTCCGCCCGCGACGGATACGGCCCCACCCGGTCGCCATAGAGCTTGCCGGTGAGCCGCCGCGGCGCGCCGCGCAGCGCCTCGCTGTCATAGGCCTCCGCGAACGCGCCAAGATCGACGGTGACCGCGTCGAATGGGCGCTCGAGCAGCGGCTCCGTGTAGCCCGGCGCGCGCACCCAGGAGACGTTCACCACCGGCTCGTAATAGCCTGTCAGGCGCGCCTGTCCGCCGCTGCTCTCCACGAAATGCGCGACGAAATGGCTCTCGAAGAAGGCCCGCTCGCCGCCGGCGGCGACCAGTTCGGCGCGGGCGCACGCCGGCAGCCATTGCCCCACCGTTCCGCCATAACGCGCCTCGCCGCTCAACGCCGCATCCGGCGTGCGCGCCTCCAGGCGCGCGCACTGCCGGCGGAACGCCGCCAACGCCGGCCCGAAATCCGCCTCCCGCCACCCGGGCACTTGCGAGAAGCTGACCGGTGCTAGGCGGATGTCCGGCGGCGC
>JACAEE010000062.1 GCA_013389015.1 Hydrogenophilaceae bacterium
ATCGATCCGCCGACGTGGGAAGAGGCGCCGATCAGCTTCACCGCATGGCGCAAGCAGCGCACGCGCTGGATCAAGGGCCATATGCAAACGTGGCTGGTGCTCATGCGCGCTCCCTTCCGCGCGTTGCGCGAGCTGGGGCCGTCCGCCTTCGTCGCAGCGCAACTGACGCTGCTCGGCGGCGTGGCGGCCGCCTTCGTCCACGGCCCGCTGGCGCTTTGCATCGCCATCGACCTCCTGTTCTCCGGCCACATGCTCGGCCCCATGGGCGCAGCGCTGGCCATCGCCGGCTATGCCAGCGCGATGTACGGGGCGCTCGTGTGCGCCGCGCTGATGCGTGACGCGCGGCTTCTGCGCGCCGCGCCGACGATGCCGCTTTACTGGCCGCTGGCGAGTCTGGCTGGGCTGCGCGCGCTGTTCGAACTCATCGTGCGGCCCCATCACTGGGCCAAGACCGAGCACGGCCTCGCGCGCCGCCGCTGCGCTGCGCCGCAGCATGCGCCCTACGCGACCGCCCTCACGGCTTGACGCGCGCCAGCGCCGGGTTCTCATGCGCAGGTGCCGCCGCTTTCAGACTATGCGCCGCCGCTGATCATCGCCGCAGCCTTGGCGGGCGTGGCGTTTCTCGCGTCCTGGCGCGCTTCGCGCCCCGCCGATCCCTTGAAACCGCGGATGATTCCGTGGCGGGCGCTGATGATCCTCGCCGCCGGCGGCGCGATCATCGCGCTCGCCATTCTGACGGCGGCATTCAACCAGTCCGCCCGCTGACCGATCGCCGCAGCGCGCCGCGCTCGCCCTTGCCGCGCGCGTGCCTGCCGGGATACTCAACATTCGAACAAGGAGGAAAACGCCATGGCCGACGGTCGGGGTCCGGAAACCAGCCAGGAGCTTGAAGCGTTCCGCAACGAGACGCGCGCCTGGCTCGAGGCGAACTGCCCGCCGCTGATGCGTACGCCGATGGGCGAGGACGACGCCGTCTGGGGCGGGCGCAACTGGAAACCCAAACATCCCGAGCAGAAGCAATGGCTCGACGCGATGGCCTCCAGAGGCTGGACCGCGCCCACCTGGCCCAAGGCCTATGGCGGCGGCGGCCTCACGCCGCAGGAGAACCTCATCCTTCAAGATGAGCTTCGCCGCATCAAGGCGCGCCCGGCGCTGATGAGCTTCGGCATCTGGATGTTCGGTCCGGTGCTGCTCGAATTCGGCAATGAAGAGCAGAAGAAGAAATATCTGCCGCAGATCGTCCGCGGCGAGATCCGCTGGTGCCAGGGCTATTCCGAGCCGGGCGCCGGCAGCGATCTCGCCGGCCTGCAGACCAAGTGCGAGGACAAGGGCGATCACTATCTCATCAACGGCCAGAAAGTGTGGACGAGCTACGCCAACGAAGCCGACTGGATCTTCTGTCTGGTGCGCACCGATACGACGGTGAAGCACGAGGGCATCAGCTTCATCCTCTTCGACATGACGAGCCCCGGCGTCGAGACCCGCCCGATCAAGCTCATCTCCGGCGCCTCGCCCTTCTGCGAGACGTTCTTCACGGACGTGAAAGTCCCCAAGGAGAATCTCGTCGGCAAGCTCAATGGCGGCTGGGAGATCGCCAAGCGGCTCCTGATGTACGAGCGCACCAGCATCTCCGCCGGCGGCTTCGGCGGCGGCGCCGGCGCGCTGCCGATCGAGGAGATCGCCAAGCATTATGTCGGCGTCGAGGACGGCAAGCTCGAGGATCGTGATCTGCGCGCACGAATCGCCGCGCACAAGATGTACGACAAGGCGTTCGGGCTCACCGTGCGCCGCGCGCAGGAGATGGCCAAGGCCGGCGACAATGTGAGCCATATGGCGTCGATGTTCAAAGTCGCGGCCGCGACCATGAACCAGGAGAAGACCGAGCTGATCGTCGAAGCGATGGGCAACCGCGCGCTCGGCTGGTCGGGCGAGGGCTTCACCAAGGGCGAGATCCTGGCCCCGCGCGCCATGCTGCGCGCCAAGGGCAATTCCATCGAGGGCGGCACCACCGAAGTGAACCTCAACGTCCTCGCCAAGCGCGTGCTTGGCCTCAGAGACCACCAATAGAAGCGGATTGGCCATGTTCACGCTGAGCGAAGAACACGAAATGCTGCGCGAGTCGGCGCGCGCGTTCGTGCAGGAAAAAATGCCGACGGCGCACTTGCGCGCCGTGCGGGAGGCGAAGCCGGAAGGCTTCGACCGCGCCTTGTGGGCGGAGATGGCGCAGCTGGGCTGGACCGGGATCCTGATACCGGAGGAGCACGGCGGCTCAGCCCTCGGCTATGTCGGCATGGGGCTGGTGCTTGAGGAATGCGGGCGCACGCTGGCGCCTTCGCCGCTGCATTCGACCGCCCTTGTCGGCGCCAGCGCCATCGCGCTGGGCGGGACCGCGGCGCAGAAAAACGAATGGCTCCCCAAGATCGCCGCCGGCGAACTCATCGTCGCGCTTGCGATCGATGAGAGCGCCCATCATGCGCCTGAAAAAATCAAGCTGGAGGTCAAGAACGGCCAGCTCACGGGCATGAAAAAATACGTCGCCGACGGCCACGTCGCCGACCTTCTGATCGTCGCCGCGCGCGAAGGCGGCGTGGTGAAGCACTTCCTCGTTCCCGCCAACGCCGACGGCGTGACGATCACGCAGCTCAAGACGCTCGACAGCCGCGGCGCCGCCGACATCGCGTTCAAGGGCGCCAAGGCCGAACCGCTCGGCGGCCCCGAGCTGGTCGATCAGGTGCTCGATCGCGCCCGCATCGGCCTCGCCGCCGAAATGCTCGGCCAGGCGAGCCAGGCCTTCGAGACCACCAGCGAGTACCTGAAGACACGCACCCAGTTCGGCCAGCTGATCGGCTCGTTCCAGGCGCTGCAGCATCGCGCCGCCAAGATGTTCGTCGAGCTGGAGCTCACGCGCTCCTGCGTCCTGGCCGCGCTCTCGGCGCTCGATGAGAACCGCAACGACATCGCCGAACTCGCCAGCCTCGCCAAGGCGCGCGCCGGCGAGACGCTGCATCTCGTCTCCAACGAGATGGTGCAGATGCATGGCGGCATCGGCATGACCGACGCCGCCGATCCTGGACTTTATTTAAAGCGCGCCCGCGTCGCGGAAGCGCTTTATGGTTCAGCGAGCTATCACCGCGATCGCTACGCCGCGCTGAACAATTTCTGATCCGATTGGAGTCCCGTGATGGATTTCGCCGCTCTGCGCGAGTGGCTGAGCGTCGCCACCGGCGTGGCCACCCTGGTCGCCTTGGCGATCGGCCTGTTCCAGCTGCGAACCGTCCAGCGCAACGCCCAGCTGCAGACCAACCTCGCCGTCATTCAGGCCGAGCGCTCCGTCTGGCAGGCCGCGCTGACGAATCCGGATCTCGCACCCAATGTCATCAAGGAGCGCTGGGGCGACGGCGAACGGCTCTTCATCGGCATGCTGCTGGACCACTATGAGGGGCTCTACTTCCAGTACCGGCGCGGCGCGATACCGCGCGCCTATTGGAAGGGCCTCGAGCGCGCGATGATCGAACATATCTGCTCGCCCGCCATCCGCGCCGTGTGGGACCAGCACAAGGACCTCTACTGGCCCGATTTCGCCCGCCACATCGAAGGTGCGATCAAGCGCGCAAACGCCTGAGCGCCTCACAGAGGCGGCCGACCTCCTCCTCCGGCTGGCTGTAGGACACGACGAGCCGCGCCTCGCCCGATCCCGGCGCGCCCCACTCATAGAACTCCGCCCCCGCTGCGCGGAGCGCCGCGAGCGTCGCTGCGCCGGGTCTGATGAACACATGGTTCGACTGCACGGGCGCGGAGACCCACGCGCCGGCCGCGTCCGCGATCGCCTGCGCCAGGCCATTCGCCCGCCGCGCGTTCACAAGCCAGAGATCGTTCTCCAGATAAGCCAACATCTGCGCAGCCAGATAGCGATGCTTGGAGAACAGGTGGCCGGCGCGCTTGCGGCGCTGGGGAATGTCGCGCGCTCGCGCCCTGTCGAACACGACAATCGCCTCTACGCCCAATGCGCCGTTCTTGGTCGCGCCGAAGCTCAACACGTCGACGCCGGCGTCCTTCGTCAAGGCGCGCGGCGCGCAGCCGAGGTGCGCCACCGCGTTCGCGAACCGCGCGCCGTCCATGTGCAGCCCGATCCCTTCGCGATGGGCGATGGCCGCGAGCGCCGCGACCTCGTCGGGCGCATAAACCGCCCCACGCTCGGTCGCATTCGAAATCGAAACGACGCCGGGGTGCACCGAATGGACGCCGCGCCGGTTGCGAGTCAGCGCCTCCTCCAGCCCATCGGGCGCGATCTTGGCGTGCGGACCGTCGATCAGGACGAGCTTCGCGCCTGCGGTGAAGAATTCAGGCGCGCCGGCCTCGTCCGTTTCGATATGCGCTTCGCGGTGACACAGAATCGAGCCCCAGGGCGGCGTCATCGACGCGAGCGCCAGCGCATTCGCCGCCGTCCCCGTGGCCACGAGGAACACTTCGACGTCCGCCTCGAACAGCGCAGACAAGCGCGCGTTCACGCGCGCCGTCCACGCGTCCTCGCCGTAGGAGGCCGCGGCGCCTTCGTTGCACGCTGAAAGCGCCGCCAGAATCTCCGGCGCTGCAGGCGCGGTATTGTCGGACTTGAAATTCATGCCGGGAACACGCGCCAGGGTTCGAGCAGTGCGCGCGCCGCGCCGGATTCCACCAGCGCCGCCGCCGCCTCGATGTCGGGCGCGAAGTAGCGGTCGCGCTCGTAGAACGCCGCCCGCGCCCGCAGCTGCGCATGCGCACGCCCGAGCGTCTCTGACGTCTTCAGCGGCGCGTGGAAATCGATCCCTTGCTCCGCCGCCAGCTGCTCGATCGCGATCACTTTCGCCGCGCAACGCGCCGCCTCGCGCGCCTTGCGCGCCGCAAACGTCGCCATCGACACGTGGTCCTCCTGGTTGGCGGATGTCGGGATGGAATCGACGCTGGCCGGATGCGCCAGCGTCTTCATTTCGCTGACGAGGGCCGCCGCCGTCACCTGCGCGATCATGAAGCCGGAATTGACGCCGCTCTCCTTGACCAGGAACGCCGGCAAGCCGCTCATTTTCGGATCGACCAGCAACGCGATGCGCCGCTCGCTGAGCGAAGCGACCTCCGCTGCCGCCATCGCAATCATGTCGGCCGCGAACGCGACGGGCTCCGCGTGGAAATTGCCGCCGGAAAGGATCGCGCCGTCATCGGTGAACGCCAGCGGATTGTCGGTCGCCGCATTGGCTTCGATCCGCAGCGTCTCGGCGGCATGGCGCAGCACGTCGAGGCACGCGCCCATGACCTGCGGCTGGCAGCGCAGCGAATAGGGATCCTGCACCCGGTCGCAGGCGATATGAGAATTGCGGATGTCGCTGCCCTGCATCAGCGTGCGGAGCACTTCGGCGACTTCGATCTGTCCCTTCTGCCCGCGCGCCGCCTGGATGCGCGGATCGAAGGGCGCGTCCGAGCCCTTCATCGCATCGACGCTCATCGCGCCGGCGACGAGCGCCGCCGCGAACGCCGCCTCCGCACGGAAGAGCGCATCGAGCGCGATCGCAGTGGAGACCTGCGTGCCGTTGATGAGCGCGAGCCCCTCCTTCGGCCCGAGCTCCAAAGGCGCAGCCCCGATCCGCGCCAGCGCATCGGCCGCCGTCATCGCCTCGCCCTTCACGCGGATGCGCCCGACGCCGAGGAAGGCCGCGGCGGCAAGATGCGCTAGCGGCGCCAAGTCGCCGCTCGCGCCGACGCTGCCCTGGCTCGGAACGCAGGGAAGAGCGTTCGTGGCGATGAGCGCGAGCAGCCGCTCGACGACGAGCCGCCGCACGCCGGAATGTCCGCGCGCGAGCGAGATCACCTTGAGCGTGAGCATAAGTCGTACGATCTCGTCCGGCAGATCATCGCCCACCCCGCAGGCGTGCGAGAGCAGGAGATTGCGCTGCAGCGCCGCGAGCTGATCATCGCCGATATGCGTCTGCGCCAGGAGCCCGAAGCCCGTATTGACGCCATAGACCGGCTCGCCGTGCGCGAGCGCATCCTGCACGACCTGCGCCGACGCCTCGATCCGCGCCCAGTCCGCCTGCGCCAGCGCAATCGCGCTCTCGCCGCGCCAGAACGCGCGCAGTTCGTCGAGCGAAAACGTCTTCATGAGCCGAGCATCGGCAGATCGAGCCCCTGCTCGCGCGCGCAGGCGATCGCTTCGTCATAGCCGGCGTCGGCGTGGCGCATCACGCCGGTGGCCGGATCGTTCCACAACACGCGCTCGATCCGCCGCGCCGCTTCCTCCGTGCCGTCGCACACAATCACCACGCCCGCATGCTGCGAGAACCCCATACCGACGCCGCCGCCATGGTGCAGCGACACCCAGGTCGCGCCGGACGCGGTGTTGAGAAGGGCGTTCAGCAGGGGCCAGTCTGAAACCGCATCGCTGCCGTCCTTCATCGCCTCGGTCTCGCGATTGGGCGAAGCGACCGACCCGGCATCGAGATGATCGCGCCCGATCACGATCGGCGCCGCAAGCTCTCCGCTCGCCACCATCTGGTTGAACGCCAGCCCGAGACGGTGCCGCTGCCCAAGCCCCACCCAGCAAATCCGCGCCGGCAGGCCTTGGAACTTGATCCGCTCGGCGGCCATGTCGAGCCAGCGATGCAGGCGCGCGTCGTCGGGGATGAGCTCCTTCACTTTCGCGTCGGTCTTGGCGATGTCGGCGGGATCGCCGGAGAGCGCGGCCCAGCGGAACGGGCCGATCCCGCGGCAGAACAGCGGCCGCACATAAGCGGGTACGAAGCCCGGAAAATCGAACGCGTTCGCAACGCCTTCCTCGAACGCGACCTGCCGGATATTGTTGCCGTAATCGACGACGGGAATCCCCTGCTTCTGGAATGCAAGCATCGCTTCGACATGTCTGGCGATGGACGCACGCGCCGCCTTCGCGACCTCGCCCGGCGCCGTCTCGCGTTTCTTCAGCCATTCATCGATCGTCCACCCAATCGGCAGATAGCCATTGGCCGGATCGTGCGCGCTCGTCTGATCGGTCACCGCATCGGGGCGCACGCCGCGCTTCACCAGATCCGGCAGAATCTCCGCGGCGTTGCCGAGCAGTCCGATCGAAACCGCCTTGCCGGCGTTGACTGCATCTTGAATGAGATTGAGCGCGTGATGCAGATCATCGGCGCGAACATCGAGGTACCTCGTCGCGAGCCGCTTCTCGATCCGATCCGCTTGGCACTCGATCGCCAGCATGGAAGCGCCCGCCATCGTCGCCGCGAGCGGCTGGGCCCCGCCCATGCCGCCGAGCCCCGCCGTCAGGATCCATTTTCCCGACCAATCGCCGCCGAAGTGCCGGCGGCCCATTTCCGCAAACGTCTCATACGTGCCCTGCACGATCCCCTGGCTGCCGATATAGATCCACGAGCCCGCCGTCATCTGGCCGTACATCATGAGGCCTTTGCGATCGAGCGCGTTGAAATGCTCCCATGTCGCCCAATGCGGCACGAGATTGGAGTTGGCGATCAGCACCCGCGGCGCGTCACGATGGGTACGGAAGACGCCGACGGGCTTGCCTGATTGCACCAGCAGCGTCTCGTCGTCCTCCAATCGTCGCAGCGTCTCCACGATCTTATCGAACGCCGCCCAATTGCGCGCCGCCCGCCCGATCCCGCCATAGACGACGAGTTCGTGGGGATGCTCGGCCACATCGGGATCGAGATTGTTCATCAGCATACGGAGCGCCGCTTCCGTCAGCCAGCTCTTCGCGCTTGTTTCCGGCCCGGTCGGGGATCTGACGATGCGGGCGTTGAAACGATCGCCGTCCACGGCGCGTCCTCCTAGCTCGCCCACGCCGTGCGTCCGGCGAAGGCGCGGTCTTCAAGCAAGTCTGCGCCCATCCAATAGGCGAGCTCGGCCGGCTCGTCGATCCGCCAGAATGCAAGATCGGCCGCCTTGCCGGCTTCCAGCGTGCCGATCTCGTGACCAAGCCCCAGCGCCAGAGCGGCATTGCGAGTCATCCCGGCGAGCGCCTCCTCCGGCGTCAGCCGGAAGAGCGTGCAGGCGAGGTTCATGGCGAGAAGCGGCGAGGCGAGCGGCGAGGTTCCGGGATTGCAGTCGGTCGCCACCGCGATCGGCACGCCGGCCGCGCGCAATTCCTCCACCGGCGGCGGTTTCGTCTCGCGCAGCGCGTAGAACGCGCCCGGCAGCAGCACTGCGATCGTGCCCGCCTGCGCCATCGCCGCGATCCCGGCGTCGCTGAGGTGCTCCAGATGATCGGCCGAGAGCGCCTTGTATCGGGCGGCGAGCGCCGCGCCGCCCTGATCGCTCAATTGCTCCGCATGCAGCTTGATCGGCAGCCCCAGCGCCTGCGCGCTTTCGAAATACCGCTCCGTCTCCGCGGGCGTAAACCCGATCGTCTCGCAGAACGCATCGACCGCGTCGACGAGCCCTTCCTGCGCCAGAGCCGGCAGCATTTCCTCGCACACGAGCGCGACATAATCCTCGCGCCGGTCCTTGTAGTCCGGCGGCAGCGCGTGCAGGCCAAGGAACGTCGTGCGCACACGCACGCCATGCTCGCCGAGTTCATCAAGACGAGAGACCTTCTCCAACGCCCGCGCCGCGCGCAGCATGCGCCGCTCCGTCTCCAGATCGAGCCCGTAGCCCGACTTGATCTCCACCGTCGTCACGCCTTGGCGCATGAGCGCCTTCAGCCGCGGCGCCGAAGCGTCCACCAGCGCCTCGACTGACGCGCCGCGCGTCGCCTTCACCGTGGAGAGGATGCCCCCTCCCGCCCGGGCGATGTCTTCGTAGCTCGCGCCGTTCAGGCGCAGCTCGAACTCGCGCGCGCGGTTTCCGGCGAACACAAGGTGCGTGTGGCAATCGATCAGCCCCGGCGTGATCCATTCCGCATCCGCGTAGCGGATATCCGCAGCAAGCGCCTTGGGATCGCCCGGCAGGTCCTCGCGCGGGCCGACCCAGGCGATGCGCCCGTCCTTCACGCTCAGCGCGCCGTTGCGGATCGCGCCATAGGGCGCCCGGCCTGCGACCATCGTCGCCACGTTCGCATTCAGCCAGAGCGTGTCCCACATCGCTACCGCCTACCGCGTCCCCGATTCCGGCTCTATACACCCTCGCCATGCATCCCGCGACACTTGCCCGGATGGCGAATCCATGACTTCCGAATGCCGTTCCTGGCGCTCGCTCAGCGACCTGCTCTGCGATGACGCGCAGGCGAGCGTGGCCCTCATCGGCGCTCCGCTCTCGGAGAAATCGCTGACGCCGGGGCGCTGTGACCTGGCGCCCAAGGTCTTGCGCGCGACGCTGCCGCGTTTGAGCGTGTATGATGTGGAAAGCGGCGTCGACCTCTCGGCGCTGCGCGTCTACGATCGCGGCGATCTCAATCTCAAGGTCATGACGCCGGAAGCGGCGTTCACGCCCGTCAAGGAAGCTGTGCTCGCGGAGGCGAAGCCCGGCCGCCTCGTCGTCGTCATTGGCGGCAACAACGCCATCACGCGCCCCGTCGCCGCCGGCCTCGATCCGAGCCTGAAGAGCCTTGGCCTGCTGACGCTCGACGCCCATTTCGACCTCCGCGACGTCGATTGCGGGCTGACCAACGGCAATCCAATCCAGGCGCTGCTGGACGACGGCCTGCCTGGGCCGCAGATCGCCCAGATCGGGCTCGCTCCCTTCGCCAACACCGCCCGCGCGCACCAGAAGGCCAAGGACGCCGGCGTCCATGTCATGACCGCCCGCGACATCCGCAAGCACGGCGTCGCGCTCGTCGTGAACGACGCGCTCGATCTCCTCGCCAAGCGCTGCGATCTCATCATGGTCGATTTCGACATCGACGTGATCGACCGCGCCTGCCTGCCCGGCGCGCCCGGCGCACGCCCCGGCGGCATGAGCGCGCAGGATTTCTTCGACGCCGCGCGGCTGATCGGCGCGCATCCGAAGGTCGCCGGCGTCGATCTCACGGAATTCGATCCGAGCCTCGACGTCGCCGACATCACGGCGCTCACGGCCGCCCGCTGGTTCGCCGAAGTGCTCACGGGCTTCCAGGCGCGTTAGGCGGGCAGCGTCACGCCGCGACGGCCGCGCACGACGCCTTCGTGCCAGAGCGCGAAGAAGAGCGTGGGCCAGCGCAGATGCGCCTGCGGATGGGCGTTGTCGGTGAAGAGCGCGCGCACCGCGTCGATGCGAAAGTGCTCCCGCACGCCGGGCTGATCGCACACGAACGACGCCAGCGACGGCGCGCGCTTGGCGATCCATTCCTCCGTGGGCACCGAGAATCCGCGCTTCTTGGCGAACGGGCGCGCCGCCGGCAGCGCGCCGTCAAGCCATTTGCGCAACAGCCACTTGCCCTTGAGGCTCTTGAGCTTCAACGCATCGGGCAGATTGAAGCCAAAGGGCGAGAGCTTCATGTCGAGCAGCGGCGTGCGGCCCTCCACGCCGTACGCCATGAGGCTGCGGTCGAGCGTGCTCAAGAGATAGTGCGGCAGGAAGTCCGCGCAGTCCGTCGCTTGCAGCTTCTGCAGCAGCGTCTGCGCGTTGGCCGCCGCCTCCGCTTCGCTCGCAGCGAAGGCGGCGCGCCAGCCGTCGCCGGCGCCGATGAGCAGGCCCGAGCCGTCGAACTGACCTTTCGCGCGCAGCGCCTTCTTGCGCAGGAAACTGGGCAGCGCGGCGCGCTCGTAGCGGCGGTAGCCGGCGAACACTTCGTCCCCGCCATTGCCGCAGAGCACCACCTTCACGTCTTCCGCGGCGCGCCTGGCGAGGATGGCGGACGGGATCATCACCGGATCCATCGCCGGATCGTCCATGTGCGCCGCGACATGCGGCATCGTCGCCCAGAAATCGGATTCCGTGATCTCCACCTCGACGTGCCGCGCGCCAGCGGCCCGCGCCGCGGCGCGCGCCGTGTCCGTCTCATCGTAGAGGGACGAATTCGGGAAGCGCACCGTGTAGCAGGGAAAGTCCGTGATCTTCAGGCGCATCATCGCCGCTATCACGCTGCAGGAATCAACGCCCCCCGAAAGAAAGACGCCGTAGGGCACGTCGGAGAGCGTGTGCGCCTTGACGCTTTCGATCAGCTCCGCGTCGAGACGCGCCAGCCCGTCGGCGACGCCCTCCGCCGATGCGGCGCCGGCGATCCACGGATTGATCCGCGTGCGCTTGACGATCTCGCCGCGCTTCACGAACAGCGTCTCGCCCGGCAGCACGCGCTCGACGCCGGCGAACACCGTCTTGCGTCCGGCGGTGAACTTGAGCTGGAGAAGCTCGTAGGCGCCCTCCGCGCGCACCTCCGGCGCCGTCAACCCAGCGCGGAAGAACGACTGCGCCTCGCTCGCGAACAGGAAATGCTCGGCAGTCTCCGCGATATAGAGCGGCTTGATGCCGAACGGATCGCGATGGAGGATGAGCAGCTCTTGCGCGACGTCATAGAGCGCGAACGCATACATCCCGCGCAGCCGCGTGACGAAATCCTCCCCGTGCTTTTCATAGAGCGCAAGCGCGCCTTCGGAATCGGAATGCGTGGTGAACGCCGCCTCGCCGAGCGCGGCGCGGATGTCTGGGTAATTGTAGATCTCGCCGTTGGCGATGATCAGGTTGCCGCGCGGCGAGCGGATCGGCTGCGCCCCGCCGGCAAGATCAATGATCGAGAGCCGCACATGCGCGAGGCCCACTGCATGATCCTTGAAGCTTCCACGTCCGTCCGGCCCGCGATGCGCGAGCGCCTCCATGAGCGCTTCAAGCGGCGGAGCGAAGCCCTCGCCGGGCGTCTTCGCCATCGCCCCCGCTATGCCGCACATGCGCTCACATCCTGCAAAGTCGAACGGACGGCGAGCCCGCCGCCGTTCACCGCGGAGAGCGGAGAGTCGGGTTCCCCCGCCAACCCTTCCCCCCAGCACGCAGCGCACGGCCGGGCTGGCCCGCTGCTGGAGCGGGCGGCGGGAATCGAACCCGCACGAGAAGCTTGGGAAGCTTCCAGGCTACCACTACATCACGCCCGCGCTCGGCCCCGCTCTTAACGGAGCGCGGCCGCTTTTGGAAGGCGTCGGACTGCCGGTCCGCTCCGGGCCATGGGGCGGCCCTATCGCACATGAGATATTCAGCCCGCGGCGCGGCGCGAGCCGTTGCGCGGGCGGCGCCGAGGCGGTCAGTGGAGCACGCCCGATGACCAAAGCCGACGATCCGAGCGCCCTCAAGCCGACCAGACCGGTGCGCCTGGCGGGCAAACGCGCGCGGGCGGAGCGGCGCGCCGACGGGGCCGTGGTGATCAGCTCGACCGAGCCGCTCGCGCCGTATCCGGAAAGCTGGAACCTGAAGCTCGCCCATTGGGCGCGCGCGGCGCCCGCGCGCACGTTCCTGACGGAGGCCGACGGCGCGGGGGGCCGCCGTGCGATCACCTATGGCGAGACGCTCGCCGCCGTCCGGCGCATCGGCGAAGGCCTGGCGGGGCTCGGCCTGGATCAGGGCCGGCCGCTGGCGATCCTGGCGGAGAACAGCATCGCATGCGCGCTGACGACGCTGGCGGCGCTGTGGATCGGGGCGCCGGCCGCGCCGATCTCGCCCGCCTATGCGCTGAAGGCCACCGATTTCTCCAAGCTCGCCGGGGCGCTCGCGGCGCTCGAGCCTGGGGCGATCTATGTCGCCGACGGGGTGCGCTACGGCGCGGCGATCCGCGCCGTCACGCCCGCCGATGCGATCCTCATCTCGGGCGGGGCGCCGGTCGCGGAACGGCGGACGATCCCGCTCGCGGCGCTGGAGGCGCGCGAGCCGGGGACGCGCGCCGAGGCGGCCAACGCCGCCGTCGTCGGCGACACGATCGGCAAGATCATGTTCACTTCCGGCTCGAGCGGCGCGCCGAAGCCGGTGATGCAGCCGCACCGGATGCTGGCGGTGAACCGCCAGCAATGCGCGCAGGCCTATGCGTTCCTGAACGACGCGCCGCCGGTGCTGGTGGACTGGCTGCCCTGGCACCACACCTTCGGCGGCAACAACAATTTCGGTCAAACGCTGTGGTGCGGCGGCGAGCTGCATATCGACGACGGCGGGCCGACGGCGGAAGGGACGGCGCGCAGCGTCGCCTTGCTGCGTGCGCATCCGCCGACCTTCTACATCAATACGCCAGGCGCGTTCGAAGCGCTCCTGCCCTATCTGCGCGATGACGCTGAATTCGCCGCACGCTTCTTCTCGCGCCTGCAATTGCTCCAATATGGCGGCGCGCTCCTCGCGCCGCACATCTGGCGGGCGATCGACGAGATCGCCGTCGCCACGATCGGGCGGCGGATCCTGATGGTGTCGGGCATCGGCTCGACCGAATGCGGACCAACGCCGGTGCAAAGCACATGGGAGCAGCATCGCAAGCCCGAGGCGGGCCTGCCGCTGCCGGGCGTGGAGGCGAAGCTCGTTCCCGTCGACGGCGCCATCGAGCTGCGCCTGCGCGGGCCCTGCGTGACGCCCGGCTACTGGCGCAGGCCCGATCTTACCGCCGCGGCGTTCGACGAGGAGGGATTCTTCAAGACCGGCGACGCGGTGAAGCCGCTCGATCCCGACGATTTCGCGCAAGGGCTCCTGTTCGACGGGCGGATTTCGGAAAACTTCAAGCTTTCCTCAGGAAGCTGGGTGCAGGCGACGACGCTGCGCGCCCGCCTGCTTGCGGCGCTGGCGCCGCTGGTGAAGGACGCCGTGATCACCGGGCACAATCGCGGCGAAGTCGGCGCCATCGCCTTTCCCGACATGGCGATCGCGCGCGACATCGTCGGCGATTTGGACGACGAGACTTTGCTTGCGCATCCAAAGCTGCGGGACTGGGTGCTGACACGGGCGTCGGCGCTCGCGGCGCAAGCGCGCGGAGGAACCGAGCGGATCGCACGGATCGCGCTCGCGGCGGAGGCGCCGTCCTTCGACAATGGCGAGCTCACCGACAAGGGCGCGGCGTCGGCGCGCATCGTGCTCGCACGGCGCGCGAACCTCGTCGAGGCGCTGCACGCCGAGACTCCGCCCGCCTATATTCTGATCGCGTAAGCCAAGGAACGACAATGCCGGCGCGGCGCTTTTTGCATTTCGGGTTCAGGGTCCATGACATCGAGCGCGCCATGGCGACGTATCGCGACCTGCTCGGCATCGAATGGGACGCGGTCGCGGAGCACGCCATTGCGCAGGGCGGCGCCGATGGCGGCCCAATCCGCAGCAAGGTCACGCACGGCAAGAGCGGCGACGGCGTCGAGATCGAACTGGTGCAATATCTGGAGGGGACTCCGGTCGACGATTCAGTGCTGGGCGATCGCGAGGGCGTCTCCCACATCGCCTTCGTCGTAGATGACCTCGCCGCCGAGCGCGCGCTCGCGGTCGCCAAAGGCATGAGGATCGTGGGCGAAGGCGCCGCGCCTCGGGCGTCCTGGATCTTCCTGCACGATGAGCGGCTCGGCGGCGCGCTGGTTCAGCTGGTCCAGCTCAATGGCTGACGCGGCGATCGCGGACGCGATGCCTCCCTCGCCCGCGCCCCGGACGGGTTTGACGGCGCCGGAGCGTGAGCCAAGTTGAGATGATGCCCCTCCAGACTCCGCCGACGGACCTCAGTCCGCTGTTCACGCCGTTTCAGGCGGGCGGGCTGAGCCTCGCCAATCGCATCGTGATGGCGCCGATGTCGCGCTATTTCTGCCCCGAGGCCGCGCCGCATGACGGCGTCGTCGCGTATTATCGCCGCCGCGCCGCAGGCGGCGTCGGGCTCATCATCACGGAGGCGACCTATATCCCGCACCCTTCGGCGCATTCGTACGAGAACGTCCCCGTCTTCTATGGCGATGCGGCGCTGGCGGGCTGGAAACGCGTGGCCGACGCAGTGCACCGCGAAGGCGGCCGCATCTTTCCTCAGCTCTGGCACACGGGCAGCTTCCGCGAACTCGGCATGAAGCCCGATCCGAGCGTTCCCGGCTTCGACGCTTCGGAGAACCTCAACGCGTTCGAGCACACCACCCACCGCACCAAGGCGATGACCGAGGCCGATATCGCCGAGGTGATCGCCGCCTACGCCAAGGCGGCCAAATCCGCACAGGAGTTCGGATTCGACGGCGTCGAGATCCATGGCGCGCACGGCTATCTGATCGACAGCTTCTTCTGGCGCCAGACCAATCGGCGAAGCGATCGCTGGGGCGGCGACATCACCCAACGCAGCCGCTTCGCCGCCGAGGTCGTGAAAGCGATCCGAAGCGCGGTCGGACCCGGCTTCCCCATCTCGTTCCGCTGGTCCCAGTTCAAGCAACAGGACTACCGCGCCAAGCTCGCGCATACGCCGCAGGAGCTTGAGCAGACGCTGGCGCCGCTGGTGGATGCGGGCGTCGACATCTTCCACGCGTCCGCGCGGCGGTACTGGGAGCCGGCGTTCAAGGACCTCTCGCCGCTCACGCTGGCGGGCTGGACCAGGAAGACGACGGGCAAGCCGACCATCGCGGTCGGCAGCGTCGGGCTGGGCGGGGTCGCCTCGACCGCCAAGACGTCTCCAACGCACGTCGACAGCACGACTATCAGTTTCACCGACGCCCCCCTCGATGAAGTCGACAAGGTCGCCGAACTGCTGGCGGCGGGGGAATTCGATCTGGTCGCCGTCGGGCGCGCGCTGCTGGCGGACCCGGAATGGGCGCAGAAGATCAAGGAAGGGCGCTCGGCGGAGCGGCGGGCGTTCGCGAAGGAGCAGCTGCACCACCTTGAATAGCAGCCAGTTCGCACCTGCGATCAGTGCGCGCGCGATGCTGGAGCGCCGATCCGACGCAGTGGATAAAGACCGCCGTGAAGAGGCGCGCGCTCCAATGGAAGACGTAGAATGCGTGGTCATCGGCGCCGGGGTGATCGGCATCGCCGCGGCGCGCGCCTTGGCCATGGCCGGGCGCGAAGTGGTCGTGCTTGAGAAGAGTCCCGCAATCGGCATGGGCGCGAGTTCGCGCAACAGCGAAGTCATTCACGCGGGCATCTATTATCCGGCGGACTCGCTGAAGGCGCGCTTCTGCGTCGAAGGGCGCGCGCGGCTCTACGCCTATTGCGCCGAACGCGGCATTCCCCACAGGCGCTGCGGCAAGTTCATCGTCGCCGTCACGGAGGCGCAGGTCGACGAGCTCGACGCCATCGCGGAGCGCGCGCGGCGCAACGGCGTGGGGGACATCGAGACGCTGAGCGGAGCGCAGGCGATGGCCGCAGAGCCGGCGCTCAAGTGTCTTGGCGCGCTTCACTCGCCCTCGACAGGGATCATCGATTCACACGCCTACATGCTCCATTTGCTCGGCGACGCGCAGGCGCACGGCGCGATGGTGGCGTTCTGTACAGCCGCCGAATCGATGCGCGTCGAACCTGGCGCGGTCGCGATCACGATCAGCGGCGACGACACACCCATGCTGCGCGCGCGCGTGGTGATCAACGCCGCGGGCATAGACGCCGCAGCGCTCACGCATCGGATCGATGGCCTCGATCCCGCCTACGCGCGAAACAGCTGCTACGCCAAGGGAAGCTACTTCTCCCTCTCGGGGCGGGCGCCGTTCACGCGCCTGATCTATCCGGCCCCGGAACCAGGCGGGCTTGGCGTGCACCTGACGCTGGATCTTGCCGGCCAGGCGCGCTTCGGCCCCGACGTCGAGTGGGTCGACGCGCCGAGCTATCATGTCGATCCCAAACGCGCGGAGACATTCTACGCCGCGATCCGCGCCTATTGGCCGGATCTGCGCGACGGCGCGCTGGCGCCGGCCTATGCGGGCGTGCGAGCGAAGCTCCACGGACAAGACCGCCCGAACGGCGATTTCGCCATCGAAGGCCCTGATGCGCATGGCGCAGCCGGCGTCATCAATCTGCTCGGCATCGAATCGCCGGGGCTGACCTCCTCGCTCGCGATTGCAGACCATGTCGCCGAAATGGCGCGGGAATGCCTCGATGCGTGACTTCGGCCGTTTCGACTACATCATCGTCGGCGCGGGCTCGGCCGGATGCGTGCTGGCCAACCGATTGAGCGAATCGGGCCGGCTTCGGGTGCTGCTGCTTGAGGCGGGCGGATCGGACGCCAATCCCTGGATCCACATTCCGCTCGGCTACGGCAAGCTCTTCCGCGACAAGAGCGTCAACTGGCTGTACGAGACAGAGCCGCAGGCCGAACTCAACAATCGCCGCATCATCCAGCCCCGCGGCAAGGTGCTGGGCGGATCGAGTTCGATCAACGGCCTCATCTATATGCGCGGTCAGCGCGAGGACTACGACCAGTGGCGCCAGATGGGCGCCGTGGGCTGGTCCTACGACGACGTCTTGCCGTATTTCCGCAGGGCGGAGCGGCAATGCCGCGGCGGCGACGCGCACCATGGAGACGCAGGCCCGCTGCCGGTTTCGGATCAATCCGAGCCGCATCCGCTGTGTGACGCGTTCATCGCCGCCGCGCAGGAAGCGGGCTTCCCGCGCAACGACGACTTCAACGGCGCGACGCAAGAAGGCGCGGGCTATTATCAGACCACTTCACGCCGCGGATTGCGTGTGAGCGCGGCGGTCGCCTATCTCAATCCCGCCAAGCGCCGCGCAAACCTCACGATCGTCACCAGAGCGCACGCGACGCGGATCGTCTTCGACGGGCGCGCCGCGATCGGCGTAGAATGGCGGCGCGGCGATTCAATGTTCAGCGCGAAAGCCGAGGGCGAGGTCATTCTCAGCGCCGGCGCGATCGGCACGCCGCACCTCATGCAGATCTCCGGCGCCGGGCCCGCGCCGCTATTGCGCGCGCGCGGCGTGACGCCGCTGCACGACCTGCCCGGAGTCGGGGAGAACCTGCAGGACCACCTGCAGGTGCGCCTCGTCTTCGAGTGCGCCAAGCCGATCACGTTCAACGATGATTTGCGCAGTCCGCTGCGGACGATGGCGGTGGGGCTGCGCTTCCTGCTGACGCGCAAGGGACCATTGACGGTGAGCGCAGGCTATGCGGGCGGGTTTTTTCGCACCGATCGGGCGCTCGCATCGCCGGACATCCAGGTTCATTTCATCAATTTCAGCACCTCGAAGATGGGTGATGCGCTGCATCGCTTCTCCGGATTCACCGCGTCCTCGTGCCAATTGCGGCCGCAGAGCCGCGGCTTCGTGCGGCTGAAGAGTCCCGATCCGTTCGCGGCGCCGGCGATCGACCCGAACTATCTCGCGACCGACGCCGATCGCCGGACGAACATCGCGGGCGTGAGGCTCTTGCGCGACATCCTGCGCCGGCCGGCGATCGCGCCGTTCGTGAAGGCGGAGCGCGAGCCGCCGCCGTCGATCGAGAGCGACGCGGAAATTCTCGACTATTGCCGCGGGGCAGGTTCTTCCCTTTACCACCCGACCTGCACGGCGCGCATGGGCGAGGATGCGCTCGCTGTCGTCGATTCGCGCCTGCGCGTGCGCGGACTCGCCAAGCTGCGGGTAGTCGACGGTTCGATCATGCCGTTTGTGATCTCCGGCAATACGCACGCGGCCATCGTCATGATCGGCGAGAAGGCGGCGGACATGATCCTTGAAGACGCCCGGCGCGCGACCGCGCGCGCCGCTTAGGACGAACCCATGACCTATCCCGCGCTCCACCTTCTCATCGACGGCGCCTTCATCGGCGCCGAGGCGCGCGCCGGCGAGCCGGTGATCAATCCGGCCACGAACCGCACCCTCGCTGTGCTGCCGCATGCGCGCGCCGCCGATCTTGAGGCGGCGCTCCAGGCCGCAGCGCGCGGCTTCGCCATCTGGCGCGACGTCACCGCCGCCGAGCGCGCCCGAATCATCAAGAAGGCGGCGGATCTGATCCGCGATCGCAGTGAAGCGATCGCGCAGGCCATGACCCTGGAGCAAGGCAAGCCGCTTGCCGAGAGCCGCGGCGAGGTCGCCTATGCCGCCGACGTGATCGAATGGTACGCCGAGGAGGGCCGGCGCGCCTACGGGCGCATCGTGCCTAGCCGCGCGCCGGGCGTGCGGCTGATGGTCGAACACGAACCGGTCGGCGTCGCGGTCGCGTTCACGCCGTGGAACTTTCCGGCGCTCACGCCGGCGCGCAAAATCGGCGGCGCGCGCGCCGCGGGCTGCGCGCTCGTGCTCAAACCGGCGGAAGAAACGCCCGCGACGGCGCTGGAGCTCGCACGCGCCTTCGTCGACGCCGGGCTGCCGAACGGCGTGTTGAATGTGGTCTTCGGCGATCCCGCCGAAGTGTCGCGGCATCTGATCGCATCGCCGCAATCGCAAAAGGTGAGCTTCACGGGCTCTGTTCCTGTCGGGCGCCAACTGATGGAGCTCTCGGCGCGGCATATGAAGCGCACCACGATGGAGCTCGGCGGGCACGCGCCCGTCGTCGTGTTCGATGATGTCGATGTGGAGGGCGTGGCCGCCGCCTGCGTCGCAGCGAAGTTCCGCAACGCCGGGCAGGTCTGCATTGCGCCGACCCGCTTCTATGTGCAGGAGGCCGCCTATCAGCAATTCGTTGCGCGCTTCACTGAAGGCGCCCGGTCGCTCGTCGTCGGCGACGGCGCCAGCCCGGGCGTGCAAATGGGCCCGCTCGCCAACGCCCGCCGCGTGGACGCCATGGAGCGGATGATCGCCGACGCGCGCGCACGCGGGATCGAGATCGGCGCCGGCGGCGCGCGAAGAGGCAATGAAGGATTCTTCTTCGAGCCCACGGTGCTTGTCGGCGTCGGCGACGACGCGCTGGCGATGCGCGAAGAGCCGTTCGGCCCGCTCGCGCCGATCGCTTCTTTCAAGGACATGGACGACGTGGTCCGGCGAGCCAACGGTCTGCCTTATGGCCTCGCCGCCTATGCGTTCACGACTTCGAACCGGCGCGCGCTCGACATCGGGCGCGCTCTCAAGGCGGGGATGGTGGGCGTCAACAGCTTCGCCGTCTCCCATCCGGAGACTCCCTTCGGCGGCGTGAAGGAGAGCGGGCACGGCCAGGAGGGCGGCGTCGAGGGCCTGCACGCCTATCTCGACGTCAAGCTCCTGAGCCACGGCTGAGAAGAGTCGGGCCGCAATGCCCGGCACACCCATCATGCCCCGCCCCTCCACGGTCACCAGACTCAGCCTCCGGATGGCGGTGATACTTTTCACCGTCCGCCTTGTAGGGCGAGCACGGGCCACGATCAAAGTC
>JACAEE010000008.1 GCA_013389015.1 Hydrogenophilaceae bacterium
GCCGGCCGCGCTTGCCGATCTGCGCGCGATCGCGATGGCCGCGCCGCGCGAGGGATTGCCGGCGCCTTTGCGCCTTGTGGCTGCGCTCGACGCGGCGATGGCGCTTCCTCCCGGCGAGCCTGAGCGCGCCTCGCGGACGGATGGAGCGGCCGACGCCCTGGCGGCGCACCTCGCCTCCGCGTTCGCACAAGGCGGCGTTGCGCCGTCGCAGGCCGATCCCGAGTGGCGCATTCCCCGCTCCCCGCCGCCCGATCTCGCGGCGCTGCGCGCCGCGGCGTTGGGCGGCGCGTTCAGCGAAGCCTTGGCGGCTCTGGCGCCGGGGGACGAGGAATACGCCGCCTTGCGCACGGCGCTCGCGGCGGCCCTCGCCGAAGCCCCGGGAACAGCCGACGCCGGCGGCCGCGTGCGTGAGGAACGCATCGCGCTCTTGCGCGCGAGCCTGGAGCGGCGGCGGTGGCTGCCGCGCGCCTTGCCGGCGGATCGCATCGAGGTGCGCACGCCGCATTTCCAACTCGTCCGGTATGAGGACGGCGCGGTTGCGGCGCGCCACGCCGTCATCGTCGGCGCCCCGCGCACGCCCACGCCGAGCTTCGCAGCGGCCATCGAAGCGGTCACGCTCAATCCCAGCTGGACGCCGCCGGCGTCGATTCTCCACGGCGAGCTCCTGCCGCGCTTCGCCCGCGATCCCGGAGCGGCCGCGCGCGAAGGCTATGAAGCGCTCGACGCCGCCGGCGCCGCCATCGCCGATGTCGATTGGCGTCTGCGCCCGTTCCCGTATGCCGTGCGCCAGCGCCCTGGGCCGCGCAACGCGCTCGGCGCGATCAAATTCGAACTGCCCAATCCGTATGCGGTCTATCTCCACGACACGCCGACGCGCGCGCTCTTCGCCGAACCGCGCCGCGCGTTCAGCCATGGCTGCGTGCGGGTGGCGCAACCCGCCTCGCTCGCCGCGGCGCTGCTCGGCGGCGCGTGGACGGCGGCGGCGCTCGAGCAAGCGGCGGCGGATGGCGCCACGCGGCGGCTGCCGCTCGCCGAAACGGTTCCCGTGTATTTCCTCTACCTTACCGCGATGCGCGGCGCCGACGGCGCGATCGTCTATGCGGACGATCTCTACGGCCGCGACCGGGCGCTGCTCGCCGCGCTCGATGGCGGCGCGGAGGCGATCGCATCGGCGCCGCGCTCAGAGAGCGAGTGCGCGGCTAGTCCCTCTCCCGGGTGAGCGGCACGAAGCGCACACCGGTCACGCGCGTCGTCGTCACCGCGCCGGCGGCGTCCTTGGTGATGAGCAGCAAGTCCTGCACGCCGTACTCGGGTCCGACGGGAATGACGAGACGGCCGCCCGGCGCCAGCTGCGCGATGAGCGGCGCAGGCGTCTCGTCGGGCGCGGCGGTGACGATGATGGCGTCGAACGGCGCGGCTTCGGGCCAGCCGGCGTAGCCGTCGCCGATGCGCGTCTCGACCCGCGTGTGGCCCAGCCGCGCGAGCGTCGCCGCCGCGGCGCGCGCAAGTTCCGGGATGATCTCGATAGTGTGCACGCGCGCGCCCAGATGGTCGAGCACGGCGGCCTGGTAGCCCGAGCCGGTGCCCACTTCGAGCACGTTGGCGCCGGCGCGCACGCCGGCGAGCTCCGTCATCAGCGCGACGATGTAGGGCTGCGAGATCGTCTGCCCGGCCCCGATCGGCAGGGGCGTGTCGGCGTAGGCGAAGGGGCGCTGCTCCTCAGGCACGAATTCGTGGCGCGGCGTGGCGCGGAGCGCGGCGAGCACGGCGGCGCTGATCTCCCGCGGCATGCCCGGCTGGCGGCGCTGGGCGCGGTGCTGGCGTACGATGTCGTCGACCATCATGGCGCGCGCGGCCTCGTAATCGATCTCCATCCGCGGCCCGGCCGGGGCAGGGTCCGGCGGCGGCCTCGTGCAGGCCGAAAGGCCCAGCGCCAGCCCGACGAGAAGGGACGTGAACCTTGCCGGCATCGCCGCCTCCCTCGTCTGGAGCCTAGCACAAGGACGGCCCGGCGCGCATGGGGGCGGCTTGCATCGCTCGGGCGGGGCGATTAGGTTCCGCGCCCCCGCCCGGTTTTGGGTGCGCCGCCTTAGCTCAGTTGGTTAGAGCGCTGGATTGTGGATCCAGAGGTCCCTGGTTCGAGCCCTGGAGGCGGTACCACTTCTCCCTGTGATCACTCGGCCAGCAGGTCGCGGTAGCGCTCCCGCAGCGCCGCCTTCTGGACCTTGCCCATGGCGTTGCGCGGCAATTCCTCGACGATGAGAATTCGCTTCGGATGCTTGAAGCGCGCGAGCTTTTCCGCAACCGCGGCGGCGAGCGCCTCCAGCGAAGCGGCCGCGCCGGGGCGCAGCGTCACGAGCGCGACCGGCGCCTCGCCGAAATCGGGATGCGGCGCGCCGATCACAGCGCTTTCCGCCACGCCCTCCACGGCGTCGAGCACGTCCTCGATCTCCTTCGGATAGATGTTGTAGCCGCCGGAGATGATCAGGTCCTTGGCGCGGCCCACGATCGAGATGCGCCCGTCCGGTTCGGCGACGCCGACGTCGCCGGTGATGAAATAGCCGTCGCGCGTGAACTCCTGCGCCGTCTTCTCCGGCATGCGCCAATAGCCCTTGAACACGTTCGGCCCTTTGATCTGGATGACTCCTGGTTCGCCGGGCGGCAGGGCGCGGCCTGCGTCATCGACGATGCGCAGCGACACGCCGGGCAAGGGATAGCCGACGGTTCCCGGAACCCGCGCGCCGTCGAGCGGATTGGACGTGATCATGCCGGCTTCGCTCATGCCGTAGCGCTCAAGGATGCGATGGCCGGTGCGGGCTTCGAATTCGCGATGGGTCTCGGCCAAAAGCGGCGCCGAGCCGGAGATGAAGAGGCGCATGGTGAGGCAATCCTCGGCGCCGAATGCGGGCAGCGCGAGCAGCCGCGTGTAGAAGGTCGGCACGCCCATGAGCACGGTGGCGCGTTTCAAGTCCGCGCGCAGCGCCGCCGCATCGAACGCAGGATGGAAGATGGTCGTGCAGGCGGAAAGCAAGGCGCAGTGCAGCGCCACGAAGAGGCCGTGCACGTGGAAGATCGGCAGCGCGTGCAGGAGGACGTCGTCGGCGGTGAAGCCCCAGAGCGAGACCAGCGTCTCGGCGTTGGAAGCGAGATTGCCGATCGTCAGCATCGCGCCCTTGGAGCGCCCGGTCGTGCCCGAGGTGTAGACGATCGCGGCCACATCCTCGCCCGTGCGCGGCGCAAGCGCCTGATCCGGCGCCGCCGCGAGCGCTTCCGCCCAGAACGCCGTCTGCAGCATTTCCACGGCCGAAGGGGCGGCGCTTTTTCGTTCGGCGATGAACAGCGCCGGCGCGGCGTCGGCGAGGAAATAGGCCGTCTCCGCTTCCGTGTAGGCCGTGTTGAGCGGCGTGTAGATCGCCCCCACGCGCAGGCACGCCAGATAGAGCGCGATCGCCAGCGTCGACTTGCCGACCTGCACGACCACGCGATCGTCCGCCCCGACCCCCCGCGCGCGCAGCGCCGCCGCGAACCGCGCCGACCAGTCGTCCAGCGCCGCGTAGGTGACGATGGCGCCGTCGGGCGCGATGAAGCAGGGCGCATCAAGCCGGGCTTGGAACCGGGCGCGGAAGCGGGCGTAGAGATTGGCGTCGGCGGGCATCGGCATGGCCCTAACGCCGCAGGGCGATCTCGCCAAGCGCCGGTTGCTTTTGCGGGCCGGAGCGGTCATGCACCGGCGCCCGGAGATCCCATGGCGCAGCAGGACTTTCCCTATCGCTCCGCGCATGCGCGCAACGCCGCGTTTGCGGCGCGGGCGCTGGGCTATGCGTTCCGCTCCCTCGACGGCGAGGACGGCTTCCTGTTCGAGGTCCGCGACGGGGCCCGCCGCGCGGCGTTCGCCGGCGGCCACGCCACGCCCTACGCGCTCAACAGCGCCCGCGCCTATGGGATCGCGCGCGACAAGGCCTTCGCCAATCGGGTGTGGGCCGAAGCGGCCCTCCCCACGATCCCGTCGCGGCTCTTCTTCACCAATCCGCGCCGCGCCGACTTGCGCGCGCCGGGGCGCGAGGCTGAGGACGCGCTCCTCTACGCGCGGACGGCGCAATGGCCGTGCTTCGTCAAGCCGAACGACGCGAGCCGCGGCATGTTCGCCGAGATCGTGACCAGCGAGGCGGCGTTCGCCGACTACCTGGCGCGCGTGCGCGACGCGCACGACGCGATCCTGGTGCAGCCGGTGATCGCCGGCAGCGAGCATCGCGTGTTCGTGCTCGAGGGCCGCGCGCTTTTCTCCTACCGCAAGGTCGCGGCGGGGCCGGCGGCCAACCGATCGCAGGGCGGCGCCGCCGCGGACTTCCGGGACGGGGCCCCCGCCGCGCTCGAAGCCGTCGCGCTCAAGGCGGCCGCAGCCCTCGGCCTGAAGCTCGCCGGCGTCGACGTGTTCGACGTCTCGCCCGCGCGCGATCACAGCGCGCTCTTGCTGATCGAGGCGAACGCCAATCCCGGAATCGAGACGCTCTACGACGTCGGCCGCGAGGATCTCGTCATCGCGATCTGGGCCGCGAATTTCGCCGCGGCGCTGCAATGATCCGGACGCCGAACTATCCCAAGTTCGGCGCGCCGGGACAGGCGCAGCGCGTCGCGCGCGTCGCGCGCCGGCTCGGACTCTCGTTCGAGACGCTCGCGCCGCGCTCGATCGCGATCACCGGTTCGAACGGCAAGGGCTCCACCGCCGCGATGACGGCGCAGATCCTGACGGCTTGCGGCTTGAAGACCGGGCTCTTCACCTCGCCGCACATGCTGGCGGTCAATGAGCGGTTCAGGATCGACGGCGCGGACGTCGAAGACGCGACGCTGGCGGCGGCCTGGGACGCGACTGAGGCCGCGTGCGACGGCGAGGACGGGCTGGGCGGGTTCGAGTTCCTGTTCCTGCTCGCGGCCAAGCTCTTCGGCGACGCGCGCTGCGCGGCGATGGTTTGGGAAGCGGGCATCGGCGGGCGCCATGATGTGACGCGGCTCGCGGGCGCGCGTGCGGCCGCGCTCGTCTCGCTCGATCTCGAACACACCGCGCTGCTTGGCGACACGCTCGAAGCCATCGCGCGCGACAAAGCCGACATCGCAGCCGACGACGGCCTGCTCCTGCTCGGCGAGACGGCGGCGCCCTTCGTGGACGCGATCGCCGCGCACGTGGCCCCGCGCCGCGTCCGCGTCGAGGTCGCGGCGCCGGATTCGCTGGCCGCGGCGCCGCCCTTGCACGGCGCGCATCAGCGC
>JACAEE010000052.1 GCA_013389015.1 Hydrogenophilaceae bacterium
GCCTTCCGCTTGCCCGAACCGCCTGCGCCGCCGCCGGAAACAGCGGAGCAGGCAGCCCCGCCCAAGCCCCGCCGCCCTTGGTGGCGGACGCAGCCAGATTCGGCTCCGGCCCACCCCGCGCCGGAAGAAGCCGCGCCCCCGCCCCGCCCTATGGCGCTGCGCCCCGCTCCGCTCGAACGCGAACCGGACGCGCCGACGCCGCTCGCGTTGGCCGAACGGCCGGCTCCGGCGAATCTTCCGGCCCGCCGCGAACCGGCGCTGAGCGACGGCGTCGCGTCATACGCCGAGCCTCCGGCCTGGGCGCGGCACATCGACGATGCGCCCGAACCCCAGCCGCCGCGCGGGCCGGCCGCCGGGCTGACCGCGGCGCTACTGCGCGCCTCCCTGCCCACAGCGATCTTTATCGCCCTCGCCAGCGGCGCGCTGTGGGCCGTGCCTGCGGCGCAACTGAGCCCGACCGCGGCGCTGGTGATCGCCGCCATCTCCGGCCTCGGCGCGATCGGCGCCGGGGAATGGTTCGCGCGCCTGCCCCCGCCCGCGAGCCGTCCCGCCGGCGTCGCCGTGCTCGTCGCCGCCGGTCTCGTCATTATCGTCGCCGCAGTTTCGCTCTCGGCCCGCCTTCACGCCGCGCTGCCGCCCGCGGTTGCGTTCGTGCTCAACGCGCTCGCCGCCTTCGCTGCGTTCGCCTATGCGCGCCGCCTGGGGTTCGGCCTCTTCTTGCTCGCGCTCGCGGTCTCGCTCGCGCTGCCCTTGGTTCTCCGCCTTCCGGCGAGCCTCGCGCTGATCCAGCACGCTTTCCTGCTCGGCGTGCTGATCTTCGTGCTCTGGGATGCAGCCCCTCGGCCCGGCCGGCGCGCCTGGCGGCTCATCGCCATCGCCGGCGCCCTCGGTTGGACGGCTCAATCTGCATACGGATTATCCACGCCAATTCTGATCGCGCCCGTCTTCGGCGCGGGACTGGCGCTGCTCTGCGCGGGCCTGTTCTACGCTGCGCCCGACGCGGCGGCGCCGCTGCCGCTTCGCGCCTGGCGCCGCGATTTGCCCTGGACGGAGCGCGCGCTGCTGGGTTGCGCGCTCGCGATTGCGGCGACCTTGTTGCTGATCGGCTTCGCCTTCGTCTTCCCGTTCGCGCCCGCAATGGGCACCGTGAGCGTGGTGCTGGCGGTGGCGATCGCCGCGATAGCGGCCTATTTTCTCGAAGGGCTGGGCTTTCCCGCGCTGGTCATCGCCTCGCTTGCCGCGGCGGCGATCGCGATCTGGCCCAGCGCCGCCGCGCCCACGGCGATCAGCGCCGCCGCCGCGGTCGCCGTCATCGCCACCATCGGCGGCTGGCTCGCGATGGCGCGCGCGCGCGATCCCACGCCCGGCGCCCTGCTCGCGGCGCTGGTTCCCGTGATCGCTCTGCTCGCCGCCTATCTGCGCTTCGGTCCAGTGGGCGGCGCCGACAACTGGGCCTCCGCCGCCGCCGTGCTCGCCGGCCTCAATCTTCTTTTGCACGTCCGCATGCGCAGCGCCCCGCGCGACGCCTTCAGCGCCTCGGTCTTCGCGCTCGGCGCGGTTCTGGCGGCGGCGATCGCGATCGGCGTCTTCACGCCCGCGCCCTACAATATCGCCGCCCTCGGCGCCTTCCTGCCGATCCTGGCGCTCTTCGATCACGCCGCCAATCAGCGCGGGCTGCGCATCGGCGCCGGCGCCGTGGCGCTCGCCGCCATCCTCATGGCCGTGCAAGTCTTGCAGCCGCATGCGCGCTGGCCGCTCGCCCCGTGGCTCGATCCGTATGCGGCGTCCCTGGCGTTCGCCGCAGCCGCCATGCTGCTTTCGGCGCTGCTCTTCGCCCGCGGCGGCGTCCGCGCCGCCTCCTTCATCGTCCGCATACTGACGCTTCTTGCTTTCGCCGCCCTCGCCGCGGCGTTCGCCGTGCAGCTGCGTGCGGCCGCGACGGACGGCGCGTTCACGCAAGCCGGCGCCCGCGCCTGGGAATGCGGCGCCTACGCGGTCGTGGCCCTGGCGCTCGCGCTCGCCGCCGCCTGGCGCGAGCAGGCGCGCCCCGACGGCTTCGCCTACGCCCTTTCCTGGCTCGCCTACGCGGCGGCGGCGTTGCTCTTGGCGGCCGGCGCCCTGCTGTTCAATCCGTGGTGGGGGGCGTTCGCCCCTCCGGTCGCCGGCCCCCCGATCGCCAATGAGCTGGTCCTTGGCTACGCCGCGCCGGCGCTTGCGGCGCTGGCGGGCGCATGGCTGTTCGATCGCTGGCGCGCGCCGTCGCGGGTGCTGGCGATGGGGCTCATCGTCGTTCTCCAGCTCGCGCTGTGGCTCGCGCTTGAGCATCGCCGCCTCTTCCACGCAGACGCGATGGCCGCAGCCCCGATCGCCGCGGCCGAAGCCTGGTCGCTGACCGCGCTGCTGGCCGCCTATGCCGGCGCGGCGTTCTGGCTCGGACTGCGCCTCGGCTTGCGCTGGCTGCTGTTCGCGGCGACCGCCGTCGCGCTCGCTGCGCTGTTGAAGGCCGCGCTCATGGACGCCCCGGCGCTTCAAGGCGCCGCGCGCACGGCCGCCTTCGCCGCGCTCCTGGCGGCGACCGTCGCGATTCTGATCTATGTTCGCCGCATCTTGCCGCCGGGCGCCGGACGCGCGCCCGATCCCAACCTCATGCCCCCGCATTAGGCCGCCCGCGCCATAAACTCTTGAACCTTGCGTCCCCAATCGCGCTAGGATTGATCTGGATTTTGGACATGCCTTTGAAGATCGTGATCGCCGGCGCCGCGGGCCGGATGGGCGCAGCGCTCCTGCGCGCCGCGAGCGCCGACGCGCGCTTCGCCATCGTCGGCGCGGTCGAGCGCGATGGGTCTATCCTCCTTGGCCAAGACGCCTGCGGCGTCGCTGTGACCGCCGATCTCGCCGCCGCCCTCACGAACGCCGACGCCTTCATCGATTTCACCGCGCCGGCCGCCACGGTCGCCGCCCTGCCTGCGCTCGCCCGCGCAAACGTCCGTACCGTGATTATCGGCACGACCGGCTTCGATGCGGCGCAGGAAGCCGCAATCGCCGCCGCCGCGCGCGAACATGCGATCGTCAAGAGCGGCAACTTCTCCCTTGGCGTCACGCTGCTCTCGGCGCTGGTGGAGGACGCCGCCCGGCGGCTCGACCCGAGCTGGGACATCGAGATCGTCGAACTCCACCACCGCCGCAAGGTCGACGCGCCGTCCGGCACGGCGCTGCTTTTGGGCGAATCCGCCGCGCGCGGGCGCAATGTCTCGCTCAGCGATGTCCGCGCGCCCGCGCGCGACGCCGCGACGCCC
>JACAEE010000029.1 GCA_013389015.1 Hydrogenophilaceae bacterium
CATCGCCGGCGCCGCGCGCACGCTCGGCGCGGATGCGGCCCGCCGGCTCTGGCGCATCGATCTGCCGCTCGCGGGCCCGAGCCTCGTCGCCGCCGCGATCATCGTCTTCGTGGAGATTCTCAAGGAGCTGCCGGCGACGCTGCTGTTGCGGCCGCTCTCGTTCGACACGCTGGCGGTGCGCGCGCACACCTACGCATCCGACGAGCGGATGGTGGAGGCGGCCGCGCCCGCGCTCCTGCTCACGCTCGTGGGCCTGGTGCCGATCGTGATGCTGACGCGCCGGCTCGATCGCGCCGCGGGAAGCGGGCGATGAGCGGCGCCTCCATCACCGTCGCCGGCGTGCGGCGCTTCATCGACGGGCTTGCGATCGTCGATCAGATCTCGTTCGAGGCGGAAGCGGGCAAGGTCCTGGCGCTGCTTGGACCGTCCGGATCCGGAAAGTCCACGCTGTTGCGCCTGATCGCCGGGCTTGAGCCGCTCGACGGCGGGCGCATCTTGTTCGGGGACGACGAAGTCACCCGCACCGCGCCGGAAGCGCGCCGCGTGGGCATGGTGTTCCAGGACTACGCGCTCTTCCCGCACCTCGACGCGCTGGCGAACGTCATGTTCGGGCTCGACCGGCTGGCGCCGGCGCAGCGGGAGAACATCGCGCGCCACTGGCTCGAGCGCGTCGGCCTCGCGCGCCGCGCGGAGGCCTATCCGCAAGAACTCTCGGGCGGCGAACAGCAGCGCGTGGCGCTGGCGCGGGCGCTCGCGCCCAATCCGCGCGTGGCCTTGCTCGACGAACCGTTCTCGGGGCTCGATCCGGTGCTGCGCGCGGAGCTGCGCCAGACCACGCTCGACGCGCTGCGCGAGAGCCAGGCGACCGCCATCTTCGTCACGCACGACGCGGAGGAGGCCTTTTATGTCGGCGACAGGATCGCGATCCTGCGCGCCGGCAAGCTCTTGCAGATCGATACGCCGCGCGGGCTGTACGAATCGCCGAACTGCGCGGACGCCGCCGCCGCCGTCGGCCCGGTCAATCTCTACGGCGGCGTGATCACCGGAGCGCGCGTGATCACGCCGTTCGGCGCGATCTCCACCGACCTTCCCGAAGGTTCGCCGGCGCTCGTCGTCGTGCGCGCCGAGGCGCTGACGCTGCAACCCGGCGTGCGCGCGCGGGTGATCGACCGGCGCCCGCAAGGCGCGCAAGAATTGCTCTTCATCGAAGCGGGCGGGGCGGTGTGGCGCGCGGCGACGCCGGCGCGGCTGGCGCCCAAGGTCGGCGCCTCCGTTGAAGTGACGATCGATCCCGCCGGCGCGTTCGTCTTCCTACGCTGACGCCGCAGGCGCCTTGCGCACGAGAAAGCGGCGCCGCTCGAGGCGGCGCTGCGACAACAGCTTCAACCGCTCTTTCCAGGCCGCCGCTTCCCAAGCCGCCTCCTGCAACACGCGCACCGACAGGCCTTCGCCGACCGCAGCTTCGACGACGCCGGCCAAGCGCTTGAAGCCTTCGCGCGCGGATGCGAGATGCTCCTCGGTGACGTCCTCGCCCGATTCGACTTTGAGCCCTGCTTCGTTCAGCAGATCCTGCAGATCGCCGGCCGGACGCACATGATGTTCGGCGAAGGCGGCGGCGAAGGCGGGCGCTACGTCCGGCGTCGGAATGGCGACATAGGCTTCGATCAGCGCGTACGCGCCCGGCTTCAGCGCCTTGGCGATCTGCGCCGCAAGACGCGGCGCGTTGGCGGCGTAGGTGAATTCATCGAAGCTGATCAGCGCGTCGATCGTGTCCGGCTGGGGCGCATAGGTGTCGAGATCGATCGGCTTGACGCTCACCCGTTCGGAAAGCCCCGCGGCGGCGAGCGCGCGGCGCGTCGCGGCGAGCGTCTCCTCGCGCCATTCATGCGCGACGATCGGGCCTGGATGGCCTTCCGCGATGCGCATCAGCGGCCCGGCGAGCCCGGCGCCCATCACGTCGATCTGCGCTTCGGGCGGGGCGTTGAGCATTGCGGCCAGGAGGCTCTCCGCTGTCGCGTCGCCCGGCCGCGTGCGGCCTTCGCCCCAGATGCGCTGCAGCGCAGCCAGACGCGGCGAGATCGCCTCGGCGGCCGCCGGCTGCGGCGGGATCGCTTGCGCCGCCGCCGGCGCGTCGGCGGCCTCGCCTTCCGGCGCCGGCGTGTAGTCCTCGCCGTTCCACCAGGCCTTGAAGCGCGCCTGCGCCGCGGCCCGCTTCTTCTTGTCGAACAGAACTGCGAGAGCCACGAAGCTTCCCTCTTGAGACGGCGCGCGCGTCAAGCGGGAAGGTTATCGCGATCCCGTTAACGATTTGCTTGTGTACGGACGAATGGCGGCGCGCCTGAAGGCAAGGGCGCGCCCGGCGCCCGGATGAAGCTCAGAATGTCTTCAAACACGACCGGCGCCTGCAAATCCCGCAGGAGCATATGGTAGCCGTTCTCGTAGAGCGCGGTGCGCGCGCCTGGAGGGAGATTCCGCGCGGCGCGTTCGGCCGACTGGCGCGGGATGATCTGATCCTTCGCGCCGAACAGGAACGCGGTCGGCAGCGCCAGCGCGCCGATGCGGTCGGCGGCGGTCTCCATCAGCCCGACCAGCCCATAGATCGCATCGATGCGGGTCTCGAAGATCATCAGCCGGTCGCGCCCCAGCGCGCGCAGCATCTCGACATTGTCCGACGGCGTGATCCGGCGCACGACATTGCGCGGCGGCGTGACCGCATTGCCCGGCAGCGTGTGCGCGCCGAGCCAGAGCGAGAGCGCATAGATGTCCGGCAGGTCTGACCAGCCCCATACGGCGGGTGAAGCCAGAACGATGCGGGCGGCCGCGGGCGGGCGCGGCGAGCCGAAGGCGGCGATCGCCGTGGCCGCGCCCATCGACTCGCCGACGACGGCGACGAGCGCGTTCGGGTGGCGCTGGCGCGCGACGGCGCAAGCCGTGCGCACATCCTCCGTCATCAGCGCTTCGCCGCCCCAGACGCCGCGATGCGGCGAGCGGCCATGGCCGCGCGCGTCATAGGCGTACGTCGTGATCCCGCGCTCGGCCCAATAGGGCCCCGCCATCGCGAACGTGTTGGCGTAATCGTTCATCCCGTGCAGGCCGACCACCACCGCCCACGGCTCGCCCTCGGCGCGCCAACTCGACAGACCAAGCGGCGCGCCGTCGAAGGAGAAGAAGACGTCGTCGGCGAATTTCGGTTCCTGGAACTCAGTGGCCAGCGCCAGCGCCGATTGCACGGTGGGCGCGCACGCCGCGAGCGCGCCGGCGCCGGCCAAAAGCCCTGTGCGGAGAATGGTGCGGCGGTTCATGCGCTCCCCTTGCCTTCCCCGCATGAGTGCCCGGCGAATGGGACGGGGATTGGGCGCCGGTTCATCGCAAAGCGTCCGCGACGCGGCGGCGCAGGGCCGGCAGCGCTTCGGCCTCGAACCAGGGATGGCGCTTCAGCCAGCCGGCGTTGCGCCAGGACGGATGCGGCAGCGGCATCGTCGCGTCCCCGAAATCGCGCCAGCGGCGCACCGCCGCCGTGAGGCTCTCGCGCACTCCGAGATGATAGCGCTGGGCGTAGGCGCCCACGAGCAGCGTGAGGCGGATGTTGGGCAGAAGCGGCAGGAGCCGCGGGCGCCAGAGCGGCGCGCACTCCCGGCGCGGCGGCAGATCGGCGCCGTTCACCGTTCCTGGAAAGCAGAAGCCCATCGCCGCCACCGCGATCTTGGTCTGGTCATAGAACGTAGCGCGGTCGATCCCCATCCAGGCGCGCAGGCGATCGCCCGAGGGATCGTTGAACGGCAGGCCGGTCTCATGCACGAGTCTTCCCGGCGCCTGCCCTGCGATCAGGATGCGCGCGTCGGGATGCACGCGCACGACAGGGCGCGGCTCGTGCGGCAGATGCGCCGCGCAGACGCGGCAGGCGCGGATCTCGGCGACGAGCGCGTCGAGTTCACCAGACAACGGGAACGCCATAGCGGGCGAAGTGCGGCTCGGGCGAAACCAGCGTGAGGTTCTCCGCCAGCGCCTGCGCCGCGATCAGGCGATTGAACGGATCCTTGTGATCGGCGAACAGCGGCAGCGTGCGCACGCGCCAGGCGTGGTCGGGCGTGATCGGCAGCAGCGTGAAATCAGGATGCTGCGCCACGCGGTGGGGAAGATCGGCCGGCGCCGTGATCTTGCCAAGCGCGGACTTCATCGCGACCTCCCACAAGGACGCCACGCTCACGAACACGTCGCTGCGCGCGCCGGCCTCGCGCAATTGAGCCACCAGCGCGATGGGCAAGCGCTCCGGCTCGGCGAAGCCGCGAATGAGGGCGACCGTGTCGAGGAGCAGCGCCACTTAGTCCTTCGCGTAAAGCGGGTCGTCGGGATTGTTGATCGAGTCCTCGAACATCTGTTCGATCTCGCGGTCGGCCGCCTTCCAGCCCTCCCAGTCGCCGACGATCTCGATCTCGCCGCGCATCGAACCGAGCCATGCGCCGGGCGCGTGCGCGGCGCTGGCGGCGACGCCTTGCGCCAACAGCGCGCGCGCTTCGGCCTCGACGCTGCGGCGGTTCTTGGCGGCGCGCAGGCGGAGCTTGTCGTGGACGTCGTCGGGGAGATTGCGGATGGTGAGCGTGCCCATGCAGCGAATGTAAGCATTGCTAGCGTTGCTGTCAATGCTAGCGTATGGGGGCCCCCGCGTGACGCAGAGCACTGTGGCCTTCGCTGCGCGCGCCTAGCGTCGGCCCGCTCGCCCGCCCTGCCCCGAACGGCGGCGCCGTTCGGCAGGCCCGGCGTGAAGGAGACCGGACATGACCCATACTCGTTCGCACGCCGGCGCCCTGCGCGCGTTCTTCATCGGATCAGCCTTCGCCGTCGGCGCCATCGGCGCGACTATGTCGTTGTCCTCGACCGCGCAGGCCGCGCGGCCCGCTCTCGTCCGCGACATGTGCGCGGGCACGTCCGGCGGCGGCGAAGGCATGGAATGCAACAGTTCCGAAGACCTGCTCGTTCGGCCGAAATATTCCGACGGCACGTGCGGGGAGTGGATCTGCTGCCCGCCCAACGGCGACGGTACTTACAACTGCAACGCAGGCTCTTCACCGAGCGGCGCGCAGCTCACGTCCAGGCTGAGAGGTGTCGTCGCGCCCCGCGCGACCATCGCCGACCCGCCGGCGCCGACATCCAGTCCGGCGCGGACGCACACGACCGCGCCCGCCGCCCGCGCGCGCAATTGACGCGTACGCAAAAACGGCGAGGGCGGGGGCCCTCGCCGTTTCCGTCGCGGTCGTGACGTCAGCGCTGGGGTGTGGACGAAGATGCGCTGGCGTCGGCGCTCGCGGACGCTGAAGCGCTCGCGTTCACGTTGGTCGAGCGCACGCTTTCGCGAGTCTCCTCGGCGGCGTCGCGAGCTTCGTCGCGCGCCCGACGGGCGGCGTTGCGGCCCTGGCGAGCGGCGCCGCGCGCCTCCTCGGCGACCGGCGGCGCAGCGATGCTGGCCGATCCCTCGCC
>JACAEE010000037.1 GCA_013389015.1 Hydrogenophilaceae bacterium
CGCGCCCTTGGCGCGCGCGTCGGCGACGAGGCCCTGGATGCGCTCGAAATGGCGCTGGTTGATGATGGCGGTGTAGTCGGGATTGTCTTTGATCGTCGGGTACATCTTGGTCGCGGCCGCCTGCGCCGCGGAGACGAAGTCGTCGCGCTTCTCCTTGGGGAGGATCGCATAGTCGGGCGCGAGGCAGATCTGGCCGGCGTTCATCGTCTTGCCGGCCATCACCCGCGCGGCGGTCTTCTGGATGTCGGCGCTGCGCCCCACGATCACCGGGCTCTTGCCGCCGAGTTCGAGCGTGAGCGGCGTCAGGTTTTCCGCGGCCGCGCGCATGACGTGATAGGCGATCGAAGTCCCGCCGGTGAAGACAAGGTGGTCGAACGGCAGGCGGGCGAAGGCGCCCCCGACGTCGGGCCCGCCCGTGATCACCGCGATCTCGTCCTCCTCGAAGACGAGATCGAAGAGGCGCGCCATGAGCGCGGAGGTCTCCGGCGTGAACTCGGAGGGCTTGATCATCGCGCGGTTGCCGGCGGCGATGACGCCGGCGAGCGGCGCGAAGGTGAGGTTCACCGGGAAGTTCCAGGGGCTGATGATCCCGATCACGCCCTTGGGCTGAAAGCGGACCTCGGCCTTGGCGCCGAAGAGCGCGAGCGCGGGCGGATCGACCTTGCGCCGCTCGCTCTTCATCCAGCGTTCGAGATTGTCGCGCGCATGCTTCAGCGGGCCGATCGAGCCGGCGATGTCGGCGAGCGCGCTCATCTCCTTCGAGCGCGCGCCGAAATCGGCGTTCAGCGCGGCGATGATCTCGTCCTGGTGATTGATGAGAAGGCCGATGCAGCGATTGAGCCAGTCCTTGCGCTTGGCGGCGCTCGGCGGGCCCTCGCGCAGATTGGCCCGCTTTTGCGCCTCCAGGATCTGGCCCATGCGGGCGATCGTTTCGGGGCTCGCGGGATGGGGCGAAGACGGGGCCGCGCTCATGGGTTCCTCCTGGCCGGTCTGGTAGCGGTGACGCTGGCGTCACCAAGCATCGCCCGCGCCGGCGCGAAATCAAGAGGCGTTGGTTCAAGCGTCGTTTACCACTCGTCCACGAAGGCCCCTTAACGTCCGAGTTCGCACTGGATTGCATTGGGGCGGGGGCAGTGAGTTCTACCGAGGCGATGATGGTCGGGCCGGCGGGCATGGCGCTGGCGCACGAAACCATTGAGCTCATGAGCGCCCATGGCGTTCCGGCCTGCGGCGAGAACTATGAGGTCTGGCTCGCCTACCGGCTCTCACTCAACCTCGATCTCAAGGAGGCGATCGACAGCCGCATCGCGGCCGGTCTCGCCTTCACGGCCGACGTCAATCGCGAACTCTATGAGCGCTTCTTCGACAATTCCCGCGTCGCCGCCGCGATCATGAGCGCCAGCGAACGGATCGCGCGCGATCTGGGCGTGGTGGTGGGCGCCATGCAGGGCGCCGCGGAAAAGAGCACCGCCTACGGCAAGACGCTGGAAGTCGCCGCAATCAAGCTTGAACGCGGCCTCGACAGCGAGCGGCTCAGGGAGATCATTTCCTCCCTCGCCGCCTCCACCATCGACATGGCCGCGCACAACCGGGCGCTCACCGAGAACCTGCAGAAGTCCACCCGCGAGATCGAGGGCCTGCGCGCAAGCCTTGCCTCGGTGCGCGCCGAATCGATGACCGACGGGCTGACCGGCCTCGCCAACCGGCGGATGTTCGATGAAACCTTGCGCACCCGAATCGGCGAAGCGCGCGCGCACAGGACCGATCTTTGCCTGCTCTTGTGCGACATCGATTTCTTCAAGCGCTTCAACGACACCTGGGGCCATCTCACCGGCGACCAGATTCTGCGCTTCGTCGCGAGCGCGCTCACTCAGCACGCCCTGCCCGACCATCTTGTGGCGCGTTACGGGGGCGAGGAGTTCGGCGTGATCATGCCGCGCACGGGCCTCGCCGCGGCGCGCTCGATCGCCGAGACGCTGCGCACCGCGATCCAGGCCAAGCGGCTCAAGCGCCGCTCCACCAATGAGGAGCTCGGCCAGGTGACGGTGTCGCTCGGCATCGCGCGGCTGCAGCCCGGCGACACGATGGAATCGCTGATCGAGCGCGCCGACGGCTGCCTCTACGAATCCAAGCGCGGCGGGCGCAACCAGACCACGACCGACAGCGCGCCCACGCTTAACGTTGCGTGATCGCTGAAGCGGGCTTACGCCGCGGGACGGGTTTATCCGGCCGCAGCGCGAGCGTAGAGTCTCCCCGAAAGGGAGACCCGCATGTCCGCAGCGCCGCAAAGCCAGCAAAAAGTGAAGTACGCCCTCGAAGCCGGCGTCGCGATCGTCACGCTCTCCGATCCTGCGACGCTCAATGCGCTCGGCGTCGACATGGCCGCGGAGCTGCACGCTGCGCTTGACCGCGCCGGCAAGGAGGCGCGCGCGGTCGTGATCACCGGCGAAGGGCGCGGCTTCAGCTCCGGCGCCAATCTTCAGGCGCCGCGTGCGGCCGATGCGCAACAAGGCGGGCCCGATCCGCGCGACGCCGGCGCGGCGCTTGAGAGCATCTACAATCCTCTCGTCACGGCGGTGCGCGATCTCCCGGTGCCGGTCGTGACGGCCGTGAACGGGCCGGCCGCCGGCGTCGGCTGTTCGCTCGCGCTCCTGGGCGACATCATCGTCGCCGCGGAGAGCGCCTATTTCCTGCAGGCGTTCCGGCGCATCGGCCTCGTGCCGGACGGCGGCTCCTCCTACCTCCTGCCGCGGATGATCGGGCGCGCACGGGCGATGGAGATGATGCTGCTCGGCGAGAAAGTGCCGGCCAAGACGGCGCTCGAATGGGGCATGATCAATCGCTGCGTGCCGGACGGGGAGCTGATGGCCACGGCGCTCTCCTTCGCCAAGCAACTGGCCGAGGGGCCCGCCGCCCTCGGCATCATCCGCAAGCAGGCCTGGGAGGCGCTCGACGCGCACTGGAAGGATCAGCTGCACACCGAACGGATGAACCAGCAACGCGCCGGACGGACGGAGGATTTCATCGAAGGCGTGAGCGCCTTCGTCGACAAGCGCCAGGCGCAGTTCAAGGGCAAGTAAAGCGGCGTTCACCACGCCTGCGCGCAGGTTTCTAACGTCTCTTGGGCATGCTGGCGCGCATGCAGGAGCTCATCTGGCTCATTGACAGCGTGCGCGCCTTCGCCAGCGGCGGCTGGGCGGAGCTCTCGATGTCGCCCAGCTTTTGGGCGCTGATGCTGCTCGCCGCCGTGCTCGTGCCGCCCTCGCTGATCTTCATGGGCATGAGCGACGATTCCTTCCACGAAACCCCGCTCGGCCGCTGGTTCGGAATCGAAGAGGACGAATACGCCTGGAAACGCCGGCCCGACGTCAATGGGGATGGGTTGCCGGATTAGGGATCGCTGTCCACAGACCATCTCCCTCATTCCGGGCGAGCGAAGCGAGATCCGGAACCTAGCGGATCGTCGCGTCTGCATTGGCTTCTGGGTTCCCCCTCTTCGCGCTGCTGCGCAGCGCTGCGGCCGGAATGAGGGAGATGTTGGCTCGCTAGTTCTTCCTCTTGCGCCTAGGCGCCTTCGCGGCGGCTTTGGCGCGGGCGACGGCGAGGGCCTTTCGGGCCCAGGTCACGGCTTCGTCGGGGTCGTCGAGCGCGCCCTCGGGCAGGCGCCAATAGCCGAGATCGACCTTCTCGCCTTTACGCGGGCCGTTTTGCGGTTCCCAGACGAAGGGGCCGGAGCCTTCTTGGGTCAGTTCGGCCTTAAGCGCGTCGTCGACCTTGAGGTGGAGCACGTCGCCGGCGATGAGGCCGAACATCAACCCGTCCGCATAGACGCCGGCGCCGCCGAACATTTTGCGGATCGACACCGGACCCATGCCGTCCAGAAGCTCGATGACGAAATCGTGGAACGGATCGGCCACCGCCTCAGCCTTCGGCCTTCGCCGGCGCGATGGTGACGCTTTCGCCGCAGCCGCAGGCGTCGGTCTGGTTCGGATTGCGGAACACGAAGCGCGAGGAGAGCCTGGTGGTCTCGTGGTCGATCTCTGAGCCCAGCAGAAACAGGATCGAATCCGCGGCGATGAGAATCTTCACGCCCTTGTCCTCGACCACCTCGTCCAGCGGCTCGGGCGCATCGGCGTAGGCGAGCACATATTCCATGCCCGCGCAGCCGCCGTTCTTCACCCCGACGCGCAGATAGGGCTTTTCGCCGGCCGCCTGCAGCGCCTGCACGCGGGCGGCGGCGGCGTCGGTCAGCGTCACGACCTTGGGACGCGGGCGGCGGGCGGGTTTGTCGGTCATGGGAAGAATATAGGCGCTGCGCGCATGGAGCTGGACCCCCTCGCACTCCCCCTTTCAGGGGGAGTAGCGACAGCGATGCGGCCAGCCTTCGCAAGCTCGATCGCGCTTTCGGCCAGCCTCCCCCTGAAAGGGGGAGTGCGAGGGGGTCCAGCGCCCACGCTCACAGCATATTCAGTTCGAGCTTGGCTTCGTCGCTCATCCGCGCGGGGCTCCAGGGCGGATCGAAGACGAGGTTCACTTTCGCGCTCTTCACGCCCTTCACGCGCAGGGCCGCCTCCTCCACCCAGCCCGGCATCTCGCCGGCGACGGGGCAGCCGGGGGCGGTGAGCGTCATCTCGATATCGACGTGATAATCGTCATCGATGTCGACCTTGTAGATGAGGCCGAGTTCGTAAATGTCGACCGGGATTTCCGGATCATAGACCGTCTTCAGCTCGGCGATCAGATCGTCGGTGATCCGGTCGAGCTCGGCCTGCGGAATCGTCGAGGGGGTTTTGGTGGCGCCGTCCATGTTCAACTCAAGAGCTTTCGCGCTTTTTCCAAAGCTTCGATGAACGCATCGATCTCATCGAGCGTGTTGTAGAGCCCGAACGAGGCCCGCGCGGTCGCTGTGACGCCCAGGCGCTGCATCAGCGGCTGCGCGCAATGGTGCCCCGCGCGGATCGCGACGCCCTGCTGATCGAGCAATTGGGCGACGTCGTGGGGGTGTGCGCCCTGAACGGAGAACGCGACGATGGCGGCCTTCTCCCGGGCGCTGCCGTGCAGCATCACCCAGTTGAGGCCGCGCAGGCGGTCCATCGCCGCATCGCGGAGCGACGCCTCGTGCGCCGCGATCGCGGCGCGATCCTGGGCTGAGAGCCAGTCGATCGCGGCGCCGAGCCCGATCGCTTCGAGGATCGGGGGCGTGCCGGCTTCAAAGCGATGCGGGGGATCGTTGTAGGTGATGCGCTCGCGCTCGACGACGTCGATCATCTCGCCGCCGCCCTCGAAGGGGCGAAGCGCCGCGAGGCGTTCGGGCTTGCCGTAGAGCACGCCGATTCCGGTGGGGCCGTAGAGCTTGTGGCCGGTGAAGGCGTAATAATCCACGCCGAGCGCCTGGACATCGATCCGCGCATGGACGACAGCCTGGCAGCCGTCGAGCAGCACGGGAACGCCGCGGGCCTGGGCGATGTCGATCAGCGTCTTATCGGCGCCGACGCCCAGCACGTTCGAGCAATGGGTGAGCGCGATGATCTTCGTGCGCGGGGTGATCAGCGCGTCGAGCGCTGCGGGATCGAGGCGGCCGTCGTCGTCGATGTCGAGCCATTTGAGCGTCGCGCCCTTGCGCTCGCGCAAGAAATGCCAGGGCACGATGTTGGAGTGATGCTCCATCACTGAGACGATGATCTCGTCGCCTTCGCGCACATCGATGCCGTTGGCGACGATATTAATCGCCTGCGTGCCGCCCTTGGTGAAAACGATCGCCTCCGGCGCCGGCGCATTGATGAGGCGCTGCGCCTTGGCGCGGGCGGCTTCGTAGGCTTGCGTCGTCTCGTTGGCGAGCGCGTGGATGCCGCGATGGACGTTGGCGTAGGACGTGCGCATCGCCTGCGCCATCGCGTCGATGACGGCGTTCGGCTTCTGCGCGGAGGCGGCGCTGTCGAGATAGACGAGCTGCTTGTTGTTCACGCTGCGCGCAAGGATCGGGAAGTGTGCGCGGATCGCGCGCGCGTCGAACGGGGGTTTCACCGGCGCGTTCATGGCTGCAACGCCCCCGGTTCCTTCCCCTTTCAGGGGGAGAATGGGGAACGGAGTGTGCGGGCCGGCTGTCATCGCAGCCACCCTGCGATGCGCGCGAGAACGTCCATACGCAGATCATCCGGAAGATGCTCAGGCACGGCCTCGTTCAGGAACGCCTCCACCAGCATCGCACGCGCTTCCGCTTCCGGAATGCCGCGGGCGCGGGCGTAGAAGAGCTGGCGCTCATCGAGCGCGCCGATGGCGTTGCCGTGGGCGCATTGCACATCGTCGGCGTAGATTTCGAGTTCGGGCTTGGCGTTGATCTCGGCGCCCTCCTCCAGCATCAGCGCGGCGTGGTGCTGGCGCGCGTCGGTCTTCTGCGCGCCGTGGGCGACATAGATCTTGCCCTGGAACACGCCGCGTCCGCCCGCGCGCGCGACGCCCTTGATGAGCTGCGTCGTCTTTGCGCCGCCGACATTGTGGGAGACGACCGATGTGAGATCCGCATGGCGCCCATTGGCGACCATGTAGATTCCATTCATCTCCACCTCGGCGCCTTCGCCTTCGATGGCTACATGCGTCTCGATGCGGGCGAGCTTGGCGCCGTCGGCGAGGATGAGCTGGCGAAACTTCGCGCCGGTCGCCAAAGTCACGTGCGCGGCGTTGAGCACAACGCCGCCGCCGGCCTGCAGCACGATGCGGGTCAGCGCCGCGCCGGGCGGCGCCTGGATCTCGCGCACGCTGGCGTCGAGGCCCTCGCCGCCAAGCCGCTCGATCAGAATCTCCTCTTCGCCCGCGCGTACTTTGGTGAGCGCGTGGCGGTCCAGGCCGAGCGCGAGCCGATCGATGACGCCGTCGAGCTTGCCCCAGGCGTGCGCTGGGCGCGGCGCGTCCTGCGGCAGCGGCGTATCGGCGAGCGCGGCGCGCAGGTCGGAATATTTCCACGCCTCGACGCGGCGGTTGGGGAGATCGGCCGCGATCACGCCGCCTCCAGGTATTTGTCGTAGCCCTCGCGTTCGAGTTCGAGCGCGAGGTCGGGGCCGCCGGAATGGGCGATGCGTCCCTTCGCGAGCACGTGCACGCGGTCCGGTCTGATGTAATCGAGGAGGCGCTGATAGTGGGTGATGACGAGCATGGCGCGGTCAGCCGCGCGCAGCGCGTTGACGGCGTCGGCGACGATGCGCAGCGCGTCGATATCGAGGCCGGAATCGGTTTCGTCGAGAATGGCGAAGCGCGGTTCGAGCATCGCCATCTGCAGCGCCTCCATCCGCTTCTTTTCGCCGCCGGAGAAGCCGACGTTCAGGCCGCGCTTCAGCATGTCCTGCGGGATTTTGAGCGTCTCGGCTTTCTCACGCACACGCTTGAGGAACTCGGGCGCCGAGATTTCCGCTTCACCGCGCGCCTTGCGCTGGGCGTTCATGGCGGCGCGCAGGAAGGTGAGCGCCGGCACGCCCGGGATTTCGACCGGGTATTGGAAGGATTGGAAAAGGCCCTTGGCGGCGCGTTCCTCCGGCGCCAGCGCGAGGAGGTCTTCGCCGTCGAGCGTGGCGGACCCTTGCGTGATCTCGTAACCGTCGCGGCCGGAGAGCGCGTAGGCGAGCGTGGATTTTCCCGAGCCGTTGGGGCCCATGATCGCGTGCACTTCGCCGGCCGGGACCGACAAGCTCAGCCCGCGGATGATCTCGGCGTCGCCGACACGGACGTGGAGGTTCTTCACCTCAAGCATTGGTCTTGTACTCCGCAACCGTCTTCTCCTGGTCGCCGTGCTGGGCGACGGCGATGAGGAGCATGCCGGCGCCCATCGCGGTCATCGCCGTGAACACCACGACGCCCCACAGGAACTGCCCGCCGATCGCGGAGAGCACGAAGCCGAGCGCGCCCACCGCCATGCAGGCGATGAACACGGCGAACATCATCCAGCCCTTCCAATGCACCGGCGCCATGCCTGTTCGCGGATGGCCGACAGGAAAGCGCCGCGCGAACCAGATTTCTTGCTTCTGCTTTTCGGGCGCGTTCATCCCACGCTCCCTTCGAGGCTGACTTCGAGGAGTTTCTGGGCTTCGACGGCGAATTCCATCGGCAGTTTCTGCAGCACTTCCTTGGCGAACCCGTTCACCAGGAGCGCGACGGCTTGCTCCTCCGGAATGCCGCGGGCGCGGAGATAGAAGATCTGATCCTCGCTCAGCCGCGTGGTGGTGGCTTCGTGTTCGAATTGCGCGTGGGGCGTCTTGGTCTCGACATAGGGCACGGTGTGGGCGGCGCTGTCGTGGCCGATCAGGAGCGAGTCGCACTGGGTGAAATTGCGCGCGCCCTTCGCTTTCGCGTGCGCGGAGACGAGGCCGCGATAGGTGTTCGAGCTTTTGCCGGCCGAGATGCCCTTGGAGATGATGCGTGAGCGCGTGTTCTTGCCCAAATGGATCATCTTGGTGCCGGTGTCGGCTTGCTGGCGCCCGTTGGTGACGGCGATGGAGTAGAACTCGCCGGAGCTGTCATCGCCGCGCAGGATGCAGCTCGGATACTTCCAGGTGATCGCCGAGCCGGTTTCGACCTGCGTCCAGGAGATTTTCGAGCGGGGGCCGCGGCAATCGCCGCGCTTGGTGACGAAATTATAGACGCCGCCCTTGCCTTCTGCGTCGCCGGGCCACCAGTTCTGCACGGTGGAGTATTTGATCTCGGCGTCGTCGAGCGCGACCAGTTCCACTACCGCTGCGTGGAGCTGGTTCTCGTCGCGCATCGGCGCGGTGCAGCCTTCGAGATAGGAGACGTAAGCGCCTTTGTCCGCGATGATCAAAGTGCGCTCGAACTGGCCCGTGCCTTCGGCGTTCATGCGGAAATAGGTGGAAAGCTCCATCGGGCAGCGCACGCCCGGCGGCACGTAGACGAAAGAGCCGTCGGAGAAGACGGCGCTGTTGAGCGTGGCGAAGAAATTGTCCGTGGTCGGCACGACGGAGCCCAGATAGCGGCGCACGAGATCGCCATGCTCGCGGACCGCCTCGCTCATCGCGCAGAAGATCACGCCCGCGCGCGCCAGCTCCTCTTTGAACGTGGTGACGACGCTGACGCTGTCGAACACGGCGTCCACCGCCACCCTGGGCGCGCCTTCGACGCCCAGCAGCACCTCTTGCTCGCGCAAGGGAATGCCGAGCTTCTTGTAGGTCTCCAGGATTTCGGGATCGACTTCGTCGAGCGACTTGTACTTCGCGCCGCTCTTGGGGGCGGCGTAGTAGTACGCGTCCTGATAATCGATCGGCGGGTGATGCACGTTGGCCCAGGTCGGCTCTTCGAGCGTCAGCCAGCGCTGGAACGCGTCGAGCCGCCACTGAAGCATCCAGTCCGGCTCCTCCTTCTTGGCGGAGATGAAGCGGACGATGTCCTCGTTCAGGCCCTTCGGCGCGAATTCCTGCTCGACGTCGGTGACGAAGCCGGCGTCGTACTTGTCCGCCTCCAGCTTCTTGGCGGCTTCGACGGTTTCGCGCACAGCCGCCATCACGCAGCCTCCACGCCGGCGTCTCGGCGGCCTTTGATCTGCGCGAGCGCCGCCAGCAGCGCATCGACATCCGCGTCGGTGGAGCTCCAGCCGAAGCTCGCGCGCACGGCGTTCGTCTGCGCCAGCGGAGAAGCGCCCATGGCTTCGAGCACGCGGCTCTTGCGCACCTTGCCGGAAGAGCAGGCCGCGCCGGCGCTGACGCACACGCCGGCCAGATCGAAGGCGATCACCGCCGTCTCGGCGCGCAGGTGCGGCGGCGCGAACAGCGAGGTGTTGGGCAGGCGCGGCGCCGATTGCGCGATGATCTCCACGCCGGCTTCGCGCTCGAAGCGATCGCGCAGCGCGCGCACGCGCGCGGCCTCATCATCCGCAAGTTTGCAGGCCGCGCCGAAGCCGGCGACGGCGGCGATATTCTCCGTGCCCGGACGGCGGCCGCGCTCCTGGCCGCCGCCGCCCTTGGCGATGCGGAACGGCGCGCCGGGCGCAAGCACGAGCGCCCCGGCGCCTTGCGGGCCGCCGGCCTTGTGGCTGGAGAGCACGAGATAAGTCGCGTCGAGCGCGGCGATATCGATCGCGATGCGCCCAAGCGCCTGTGCGGCGTCGACGAGCAGGAGGCCGCCCTGCTCGCGGACCAGCGCTGCGACCCGCGCGATCGGCTGGATCACGCCGGTTTCGTTATTGGCGAGCATCACGGCGACGAGCGCCGGCTTCGGCGCCTCGTCCAACAAAGACCCGAGCGCGGCGAGATCGACCACCCCCTCGCGCGTGACGGGCGCGATGCGCGCGCCGGGCCAGGCGTGGGGAACATGCTCGGCGAGCGCGTCATGCTCGATCGCGGAGAGGATGAGGCTCTTGGCCGCGCCGCGCGCGGCTTCAAGGGCCAGATGCAAGGCTTCCGTCGCGCCGGAGGTGAAGACCACGTTCTCCGCGGCGGCGCCGACGGCGGCCGCGACCTGCTCGCGGGCGTCCTCCATCAGCCTGCGCGCGGCGCGGCCGGCCGCATGCACGCTCGAGGGATTGGCGCTCAAGGCGAGCGCGCGCGCCATCGCTTCGGCGGCTTCAGGCCGAAGCGGGCTTCCGGCGTTGTGATCGCAATAGGCGTAAGCCATCAGCTCGTTTGGTCTCACATCATTCGGCGGCGATCGCGGTGCGCCGCACACGCCGCTCGATCACGTCCTCCAGCGACACCGCAGCTAGGAAACCGTGAATATGCTGCCCCAGCTCCTCCCAGAGGTCGTGGGCGATGCAGCGGCCGTCGACGCCCATGCAGCCCTTGGGAGAGCCCTCCTTGCAGCGGGTGGCCTTGATCGGCTCATTCACCGCCAGCACGATCTCCGCCACCGCGAGATCGGCAGGGGTGCGGGCCAGCCGATAGCCGCCGCCGGGGCCGCGCATGCCGGTCACCAGGCCGGCGCGCCGCAGCCGCGCGAACAGCTGCTCCAGATAGGACAGCGAAATCTGCTGGCGCTCGGCGATGTCCTGCAGCGGCACGGCGCGTCCCGAGCCGCCGTTCTTGGCGAGATCGGCCATCGCCATCACCGCGTATCGGCCCTTCGATGTCAGTCGCATGCGCGTCCCTTCCAGCAGGCGTTCGCTGGATTTTGCGGGGCGGGGGCTGGCTTTCCGCTCGCCTCTCCCCAAATCCGTGCTAAACGCGCCCGCCCCCAGGCCAAAGCCGGGTTTCGGCGGGGACTGCAGAGCTAAGATGCCCGACTATTTTAGTCAAGAATTTGAATCGGGACCCAAATCCCGGGCGCGAACGCGCCTTGCAGCCGATCGGGAGCGCTGATGGCGGAAGTGATTTTTCCCGGCCCTGCGGGCCGGGTCGAAGGGCGGTACGTCGAGGGCAGGAAGCCCTGGGGCTATGACAAGGACGGCAAGGAGATCGAGCCGCCGATCGCGCTCATCCTGCACGGCCATCCCCGCGCGAACGGGTCGATGCAGGACCGGATCAGCCTGCAGCTGTTCAAGCTCTACCAGGAATTCGGCTTCGGCGTGCTGCGGTTCAACTTCCGGGGCATCGGACGCAGCCAGGGCGTGTTCGACAACGGCATGGGCGAGCTTTCGGACGCGGCCCAGGCGCTCGACTATCTGCAATCGCTCAATCCCAACGCCTCGCAATGCTGGGTGGGCGGTTTCTCCTTCGGCGCTTGGATCGGCCTGCAATTGCTGATGCGTCGCCCCGAGATCGACGGCTTCCTGGCGGTTTCGCCGCCGGCGAACCATTACGACCTCTCCTTCCTGGCGCCGTGCCCGGCGTCGGGCCTCATCGTCTATGGCACCCGCGATGCGGTGACGAGCGCCCAGGACATGGAGCGGGTGATCTCGCGGATCCGCACGCAGAAGAACATCAAGGTGGATTCCAGCGCCGTGGAAGGCGCCGACCACTTCTTCCGCGACATGAGCGGACGCGGCGGCGACTATCTCGCCGAGGTGGAGAAGCATTGCCGGGCGTATCTGGAGAAGCGCCTGAACACGGACGCCGCGCCGCCGCCGAAACCGGAGCGCGCAGGCCGGCGGCGCTAGTCTGCTTGACGACCCGCCCCGGGCGCCGGTAGCACACGCCGCCATGCCTACGCGCCCCGCCGCCCGCCGCTACCGTCGCCCGCGCAGTTAGAACGCGGCGACGCTTTCGCGCCGCATCCGGCCGGCGGCGTTCGCAAGAGAGACAGTCTCCGGCTAGACTTCTAGAGGAGCCTGTCCCGTGACGTCCGACCCCGCCTTGTTCAAACCCAAGTCAGAGTTCCTGCGCGCGCTGATCGCGCGCGGACATGTGCACCAGGCGACCGATCTGGAAGCGCTCGACGCGGCCAAGCGCATCGTCGCCTATATCGGCTATGATCTCACCGCGCCGTCTCTGCACGTGGGCAATCTCGCCACGATCATGATGCTGCGCCGGCTGCAGCAGGCCGGCGGCAAGCCGATCGTGCTGATGGGCGGAGGCACCACGCGCGTGGGCGATCCGTCCGGCAAGGACGAGACGCGCAAAATGCTGACTCCCGAACAGATCGCGGCGAACAAGGAGAGCCAGCGCGTGGCGTTCGCGAAAATCCTGAACTTCGGCGATGGGCCGAACGACGCGCTCCTGGTCGACAATTCGGAATGGCTCTTGCCGCTCCGCTACATCGATTTCCTCCGCGAAGTCGGCCCGCACTTCACCGTCAACCGGATGCTGACGATGGATTCGGTGCGCCTGAGACTCGAGCGCGAGCAGCCGCTCACCTTCATCGAGTTCAACTACATGGTGCTGCAGGCCTATGATTTCGTCGAGCTCAACAAGCGCTGCGGCTGCACGCTGCAGATGGGCGGCGCCGACCAATGGGGCAACATCGTCAACGGCGTCGAACTCGGGCGGCGCATGCGCGGCGTCGAGCTTTACGGCCTGACGACGCCGCTCCTCACCACCGCATCGGGCGCCAAGATGGGCAAGACCGCCCAGGGCGCGGTCTGGCTCAATCCCGACATGCTCGCGCCGTTCGATTACTGGCAGTTCTGGCGCAACACCGAAGACGCCGACGTCGGGCGCTTCCTCAAGCTCTTCACCGACATGCCGCTCGACGAAATCGCGCGGCTTGAAAAGCTCCAAGGCGCCGAGATCAACGACGCCAAGATCGCGCTGGCGAACGCCGCGACCGCCACGCTGCACGGCGAGGCCGCGGCCGCCGCCGCCGCCGAAGCCGCGCGCGCTGCCTTCACCGTCGCAGGCTCGACGCAGGGGCTGCCCGCC
>JACAEE010000074.1 GCA_013389015.1 Hydrogenophilaceae bacterium
GATAAAAGGTACTCCGGGGATAACAGGCTGATGACGCCCAAGCGTCCATAGCGACGGCGTCGTTTGGCACCTCGATGTCGGCTAATCACATCCTGGGGCTGGCGCAGGTCCCAAGGGTATGGCTGTTCGCCATTTAAAGTGGTACGTGAGCTGGGTTCAGAACGTCGTGAGACAGTTTGGTCCCTATCTACCGTGCGTGTTGGAAACTTGAGAGGATCTGTCCCTAGTACGAGAGGACCGGGATGGACGCACCTCTGGTGCACCAGTCGTCACGCCAGTGGCGCAGCTGGGTAGCTATGTGCGGACGGGATAAACGCTGAAAGCATCTAAGCGTGAAACCCCCCTCAAAACCAGGTTTCCCTTGAGAGCCGTGATAGACCATCACGTAATAGGCCGGGTGTGGAAGCGGTGTGAGCCGCGAAGCTGACCGGTCCTAATCGCTCGATCGGCTTGATCGTGCCTCTCCTCGGAGAGGCGCTTCTAGGAAGCCCTCTAGGCGTTCATGCATGGCGACGATCGCGTCCGCGCGTTCGTCCGCATACAGAACGTTCGCATACGGACAATGTCTTCAAAAGAGTGAGTGGTGAGTAGTCAATAGTCAGTAGGGGGCGGCGCAGTCGCAATCGACTGACTACTCACAACTGACTACTCACTTCCAGCAAGCGCGGCCCGCGCCGACCTGGCGGCTATGCCGGGGGGTCCCCACCCGATCCCATCCCGAACTCGGTCGTTAAGTCCCCCAGGGCCGATGGTACTACGTCTTAAGGCGTGGGAGAGTAGGTCGTCGCCGGGTCTGCCCGGGCCGCGCGCTGGTTCGCCTTCGGCGAACGGAAGTCTGAAGTCGGAAGTCTGAAGTCGGAAGTCTGAAGTCGGAAATCAGAAGTCGGAAATCAGAAGTCGGAACTGATCCAATGAACCCTCTTTCCCAAGCGCGCTCTGGAACGCCGCGGCGCCGCTCTGGTTTTCCGATTTCCGACTTCTGATTTCCGACTTCCGATTTCCGATATCTGATTTCCGCGCCGCGGAGCGGCGCTGACGCGGGATGGAGCAGCCCGGTAGCTCGTCAGGCTCATAACCTGAAGGTCGTAGGTTCAAATCCTACTCCCGCACCCAAAGTCACAACGGCCCCGCTGGAGACAGCGGGGCCGTTCGCGTTCCTTGGAACGTCGCGGCCCCCCGGATCAGGTCGACCCGCGAGGCGCCCTGACGGGGGGCGCGAGCGTCATCGCCGCGCCCTTACAACGGAATATTGTCGTGCTTCTTCCAAGGGTTCTCGACCTTCTTCTTCTCCAACGCCTTCAAGGCGCGGCAGATGCGGCGCCGCGTTTCGCGGGGCATGATGACGTCGTCGAGATAGCCGAGTGAGGCTGCGACGAAGGGATTGGCGAAGCGGTCCTGATACTCCTTGGTGCGCTGCGCGATCTTGTCGGGATCGCCGATATCGGCGCGGAAGATGATTTCGACCGCGCCCTTCGCGCCCATCACCGCGATTTCGGCGCTCGGCCACGCATAGTTGAAATCGCCGCGCAGGTGCTTGGAGCTCATGACGTCATAGGCGCCGCCATAGGCTTTGCGCGTGACGACCGTGATCTTCGGCACGGTGGCTTCGCCATAGGCGAACAGGAGCTTGGCGCCGTGCTTGATCAGGCCGCCCTGTTCCTGCTTGGTGCCGGGCAGGAAGCCCGGCACATCGACGAAGGTGATGATCGGGATGTTGAAGGCGTCGCAGAAGCGCACGAAGCGCGCGGCCTTGCGGCTGGCGTCGATGTCGAGCACGCCGGCGAGGCTCATCGGCTGGTTGGCGACGAAGCCGACAGGCGCGCCGTCCATACGCCCGAAGCCGGTGACGATATTCTTGCCGAAATCGGGGCTGATCTCGAAGAAGTCGCCTTCATCGGCGACCTTCTCGATCAGCTCCTTCATGTCGTAGGGCTTGTTGGGATTGTCCGGGATGAGACGATCGAGCGAGGGCTCTTCGCGCTTGGGATCATCAAAGGAGGGCCGCATCGGCGGCTTCTCACGGTTCGAGCCCGGCAGGAAGTCGATCAGCCGGCGCATCTGGCCAAGCGCCTCGAAATCATTGTCGAACGCGCCGTCGGCGACGCCGCTTTTGGCCGCATGCACGCGCCACCCGCCGAGCTCGTCATGGGTGACGGTCTCGTTGGTGACGGTCTTCACCACGTCGGGGCCGGTCACGTACATGTAGGAGGTGTCCTTCACCATGAAGATGAAGTCGGTCATCGCCGGCGAATAGACGTCGCCGCCGGCGCAAGGGCCCATGATCACGCTGATCTGCGGGATGACGCCGGAGGAGAGAATGTTCTTCAGGAAGATGTCGGCGTAGCCGGCGAGGCTTTCGACGCCCTCCTGGATGCGCGCGCCGCCGGCGTCGAAGATGCCGACGATCGGCGCGCCCGAACGCATCGCCATCTCCTGCACCTTGCAGATCTTCTGCGCATGGGCGCCGGAGAGCGAGCCGCCGAAGACCGTGAAGTCCTTCGAGAACACATAGACGAGGCGCCCGTTCACCGTGCCCCAGCCGGTGACGACGCCGTCGCCCGGGACCTTGTTCTCCGCCATGCCGAATTCGTGGGCGCGGTGCTCCACGAACATGTCGAATTCCTCGAACGAGCCTTCGTCGAGCAGGAGCTCGATGCGCTCGCGCGCCATCAGCTTGCCCTTGGCGTGCTGGGCCTCCATGCGGCGCCGGCCGCCGCCGGCGCGGGCGGCTTCGCGTTTTTGTTCGAGGGCGTGGATGATCTCTTTCATGGCGGCGGTTCAGCTCCGAGAGGATGCGGTTTGGGTAACGAGGGCGCGCCGGCTAGGCAAGCGCGGCGAGGAAGCGGGCGGCGGCCTTGATCTCGGTACGGATGTTCTCCAGGCGCGCACGCGCCTCTTCGTCCTCGCCCCAGGTTTCGATCTGGAAGAGATCGTCGAGGAAGGCGGCGCTGAAGGCGGACGCGGCGTCAAGGCGGCCGTGCAGAAGGGCGAAGGCGATGATGGCGCTGCCGGTGAGGCCAACGGCGTGCGCCAACGCGGTGAGGCGGAAATCGTCCATGGTCTGGGCCGCCTCGACAAGGGGGCGCAGATCGTTCTCCGCCGCGGCGATCCCGGTGACGATCCGTGGGCGGAAGGAAAGCGCTTCGCCCGCCCAGTCCACCAGCGGATCCCAGGCGGCGGCCTGGCGGGCGACGAGTCTCGCCGGCGCGTCCGCGCGGTGGCAGAGAAGGTCGGTCTCGCCGTGCTTGGCGATGTCGGCGACGAGCGCATCGCGCGTCTGCGGCGTGCGTTCGATGGCGACATTGGCGAGGCGGGTCAGCGGCATGGCGTGCGGCTTGATCACTTCGCCCTGCGCACGCCATTCCGCGGCGCAAGCCTCAGCGAGGGCGCGCGTGGGGACGACGAACGCCAGCTTTCCAGGCGTGCGCAGCGCACGCGCATCGAGCGTCACGGCGAAACCGCCATCGGCCTCGGCGACGTCGGCTTGCTTGAAGAACCGCTTGGGCGCCTCGCTCATGCTCATACCGGCACCGCGTCGAAGGCGATGGTGAGCCGGTCGTCGCGCGCGAACGGTTCGGTTCCGTGCCACATATAGCTCGGGAACAGCACGAGGCGGCCGATCTTCGGCTCGATATAGCCGAGCGCGGGGCAATTCGGGATCGGCAGGCGCGGCTCGCCCAGCTTGAACCAGCCGGCATGCTTGGGATCGGCGGGATCGGCGTTCGGCAGGCGCACATAATAGGCCGAGCTGATCCAGCCCCTGGGGTGGACGTGATTGACATGGCGCCCGCCCGGCCGCAGGCGCACGGACCATGAGCCGTTGAACGCGACGTCGCTTCGTTTCCTGCCGAAGAACGGATGGAAGGGCTCGTCCGGCAGCGCGCTGGCGAAGTCGCGAACAGCCGATTTCGCGAGCGCGAGGAATTGATCGATCGTCGGATCGCCGACCTCGGTCAGATCGCGCAGCGTCTGGGTCCCGTCGCGCAGCGTTTGATTGAGCGGGTGCTGCGTCAGCACGTGGAGCGCGTCCAGGCGCGGGGCGAGCGCTGCGTTGAAGGCGGCGATGTCGCGATACCCTGGCGGGGGGGCGAGATCGACGACGCGCACGCAGGTCTCGATGTTGAACAGCCGCTCGAACTCCGCATCGCCGCGCATGCGCTGGGCGGTGAAGAGGTAGGCGAGCCAGATCTGGTCGTGCGCGGATTGGCCCAGACCGAAGCGGATCTGCTCAAGCGCGCGATCGGGCTCGCCGATGCGCAGAAGCGCATGGGCGAGATATCTCCGCGTCTCGACGTCCTGTGCCTGCGCGAAGGCGCGTTCGAGCGCGACGACGGCCTCCGCCGGCTTGCCGCTCTCATCCAGCAGGAAGCCCAGCATGCGCCACAGAATCGCGCTCTCGGGCGCAATGTTGAGACCATCGCGCAGCACCGATTGCGCATAGTCGATCTGATCGGCGCGGTAGAGCAATTCGGCGAGGGCCGCGCGCAAGGCCTCGTTGGCGGGGTGATTGGCGACGGCGGTCTCCAGATCGGCGACGAAGGCTTCCGCATCGCCGCTTCGCATCCAGCGCAGGCGGGCCAGATCGGTTTGTATGCGGACGTGCTGCGGGTTCTTGGCGACGGCGCGCTCCAGCACGGCTTCGGCTTCGCCGATACGGCCGAGATCGACGAGCGCCATCGCCCAGGAGAGCGCGATCTCCGGCGCGGTCACCCCGGCCATCTCGGTTCCGGCGTAGACTTTGAGCGCTTCTTCCGAGCGGCCGAGCTTCTGCAATGCAAGCGCGCGATCGTGCTGGGCTCCGAGATAGCCGGGGCGGAAGCGCAGCGCTTCCTCGAAAGCATCGAGCGCTTCCTTGGTGCGGCCCTGTGCGTTGAGCGCGCCCCCGAGCGCGCGCAGCGCCTCCGGCGTCACTTTGCGGGCGAGCAACGCGCGCGCCTCGCGCTCGGCTTCGGCGCCGCGGCCGAGCGCGGTGAGCGATCGGGTTAGTCCGAGGCGCGCAAGGTCGAGGCCCGGCGACAGGCGCAGCGCGGCGCGGAAGCAATCGACCGCCGGGTCGTGGAAGCCGCCTGACTGCAGAAGATCGCCCAGATTGTAGTGCGCCTCGTGATCGCCAGGTTCCGCGGCGATGGCGGAACGAAGCCATTGCTCGGCCTCCATGAGGCGGTGCTGCGCACGGCGGATGAGCGCCAGGAGATGCATCGCCTTCGGCGGTTTATCCACGCTGGCGTTCCACAGCGGCGCGAGCGCGGTCTCGGCTGCGAGCGGATCGCCCGCGGCCAGCAATTTGTACGATTGCGCGAGGATCGCTTCGGGGTTCATGCGAACGGCTCGAACGGATCGCGCGCCGTGCGCGCGTCGAAACCGAGCGCAGCGAACGTCGCCTGCATGTGCGGCGGCGGCGGCGCGGCGACCTCGAGCACGCCCCTGGTCGGGTGCGGAATGCGGAGCGCGCGCGCGTGCAGGTGCAACCCCTTGGCGAGCCCGCCGGGCGTTTCGCGGTCACAGATGTATTTCTGATCGCCGAGAATGGCGCAGCCGATCTCGGCCATGTGGAAGCGGAGCTGGTGGGTGCGCCCGGTCTCGGGTTTGAGCGCCAGCCAGGCGGCCTTGCCGCCGGCGTCGGACAGCGTGACGTAATGGGTGACGGCGAACACCGCGCCCTCATCGTTCTGGGCGCACCGGCGCATCATCTTGCGATCGGCTTCGCCGGGGCCGGCCGCCTTGCGCATCCAGCCGCGGATCTCGCCGGCGCTCGGGCGCGGCGCGCCGAGCACGACGGCCCAGTAGATCTTGTCGGCGTCGCGCGCGCGCAGCACCGCGGCGAGCGCCGCAGCGGCGCGGGCGTGGCGGGCGAGGACCAGGACGCCGGACGTGTCGCGGTCGAGCCGGTGAACGAGCTTGGGCCTGTCTTCGCGTTCGAATTTGAGCGCATCCATGAACGCGTCGACGTGCCGGGGCGTCTTGGCGCCGCCCTGCGTGGCGAGGCCCGCAGGCTTGTTGAGGACGATGACGTCCTCATCCTTGTAGAGGACGAGGCTTCTGGCGAAGTCCATGTCTTTGGCGCTGACGCCAAGGGCGCCGCGCGGCGCTTCGGCGGGAAGGGGCGGAATGCGCACGCGCTGGCCGGCGTGGAGGCGGTCATTGGCCTTGGCGCGCGCGCCGTCGACGCGAACCTGGCCGGTGCGCAGCAGCTTTTCGATCTGGCCCTGCGTGAGGTGGGGCGCGCGTCTGCGCAGGAAGCGGTCGAGCCGCACCTCGCCGTCATCTTCCTCCACCGTGATCTGGGTGACGCCGCTGTTCATGCCCCCCCTCGCGCGAGAATGAGGCCGAGCCAGCAGGCGCCGATCGCGCCGATCACCGAGGCCAGGACGTAGGCGAGAGCCGGCATGAGTTCATTGGCCTCCATGAGGCGCACGACGTCGATGGAGAAGGCGGAGAACGTAGTGAAGCCGCCGAGCACGCCGACGCCCAGGAGAAGGCGAAGCGCTGGCGATCCTTCGGCGAGCCACCCCGCCAGCAGCCCCATGGCGAACCCGCCAAGGAGGTTCACGGCCAGCGTCGACCAGGGGAACCCCGCAAGCCCCAGCCGCACCGCAAGCGCGCCGGCGCCGTACCGCGCCATGGCGCCCACCGCGCCGCCCGCGGCCACAAGGAGAAGGGACTGCATGGAGGAGGTATCTAGGCCGCTTCGGGCGGCGGTGGAATTGCCCGAAATGCGCGGGTCAGCACGCCAGGCCCAAGGCGGCCAGCGTCGCGGCGAAGTCCCGCGGGAAGGGCGCCGCCAACCGCATCGCGCCGCCGGCGGGGTGGGGAAAGGCGAGCGCGGCGGCATGGAGCAAGAGGCGGGGAATCGCGATCCCGCCGATGGAAAAGAGGCCCCCATACTTGGCGTCGCCGGCGATCGGACGGCCGATCGCGGCCAAGTGGGCGCGGAGCTGATGCATGCGCCCGGTCTCGGGATTGAGCGCGACCAACGCCGCCCGGGGCGTCGCAGAGTGCGTGCGGTAGCGGGTGGTCGCTTCGGCGCCGCCGGGTTCAATGATCATCCGGTCGATGCCGTCGCGGGTGGATTTCACCAGCTTCAGCTCGATGACTCCTTCGGCGGGATCGGGCGCGCCGCCGCAGACGATCGCGAGATAACTCTTCTCGACGCGACGCTCGGCGAAGGCGCGCGAGAGGAAGGCGGCGGCGGGCTTGGTGCGCGCGGCGATGATCACGCCGCTGGTCTCACGATCGAGGCGATGGACGAGACGCGGGCGCTTGCCGTTCGACTTGGCGTAGGCGGCGAGCAGATCCTCAAGGCTTTCCTCGACGCCTGAGCCGCCCTGCACCGGGAGGCCGGCCGGCTTATCGAACGCGAGGATGTGCGCGTCCTCGTGGAGGAGTGAGAGCATGAGCCTCGCCATCAGGGCGGCGGCGGATCTGCACGCGAAGCGGCGGCGCGTGCGGCGCTGTCGGCGAGCAGCGAGTCGAGCGCGGCGCGGTCATACCAGCGGCCTGCCGCCATCACGCCGGCCGGCGTGCGAAGCGTGGAGAGGTCGGCTTCGGGATCGTCCTCCAGCAGCAGGAGATCGGCGCGGGCGCCTTCGCGAACGATTCCGAAGGCGCCCGCCTCCCCAAGCGCGCGCGCAGCGTCAAGCGTGGCGATGCGGAGGATTTGAACGTTTGTAAAGCCGGCCTCTCGAAAGTAGCCGAACTCTTCGTGAATGGAGAACCCGTACATTACATAAGGGTTCGGCGTGTCAGTTCCGATCAGCAGCGGTGCGTTCGCTTCCCGTAAAGCGCGCAGCATGGCGAGGCGCTGCGCGTGGCCTTGCTGCGTCAGGCGGTGGCGCGCCGCGAAATCCGTTCCGGTCGGCGCGTGCGCTATGTAGCTGCGCCAGAATTCCAGCAGGCTGGCGTCGGCGTAGCGCAATTCCGGCGCAGCTTCGGCGGCGGCGAGATCGGCGAACGCGCGCGCGGGCGCCACCTGCACGATGAGCGTAGGCGCTTGCCAGACGTTGCTCGCAGCCGCAAGCCTCGCCAAGGCGGCGAAGCGGTCTTGCCGCGCCGTCGCCCAGCGCTGGGCGGGCCAATGGCCTTCGCCGCCCAACGATCGGTCGAAGCCGTCGAGGTGCTCCACGCTGTCGATACGTTGCGCAAGCACCTGCTCGATAGTCATCGAGTCGGGAACGTGGGCGTAGACCTGCAGCCCGCTAGCGCGCGCCTCATCCACGCCGGCCGCAAACTGATCGGGAGTCAGTCGGTTGTAGAGCTTGATTGCGTGATACCCGGCCGCGGCGTCCTCGCGCACACGTGTGCGCACAGCCTCGACTGTCTCGGCGACGACCTGGGCGCCCCAAAAGGATCCTGCCCCATCAATCAGCCGGCCGCTGGAATACATGAACGGGCCCGGGACTTCGCCGCGCGCGATCTGCGCGATCAGCGCGGGGACAGTGTCGCCGCCGGACGGGTTACGCACGGTGGTGATGGAATTGGCGAGAAAGAGCGGGCCGGCGCCAGGGTCCTGGAAATGCGCATGCATATCGGCGATCCCGGGCGCTAGGAGACGGCCGGCGCCGTCAATGACAAGCGCGTCATCCGGCAGCGCAATGCGTCGGTCAGGCGCGATCGCGATGATGCGGTCCCCGCGGACGACGACTGTGTGATGCCCCAGCCGTTCTCCGCCATACTCGGTGATAAGCCGGACATTGGTGAATGCGGTTACCGGCTCATCGCCGGCGATGATGCGGGGCGCCGGCGCTGACGCGCACGCGGCCAGGACGAAGGCGGCGGTGAGCAAGGGAAGACGAACAACCATCGCGTTTCTCCAGCGAGCGGGATGCGCTTCGCGCGCTGCCGGCTTTAGCGCGTCGCAGGCGCGGGCGCAGCGCCTTGCGGTTGGGGGCCGCCGTGCTCGGCGAACCAGGCGATGGTGTTGGTGACCTTGGCGATCATGCCGGTGGGGCGCTGGGCGATGTCGTGGGGGCTTCCGGGAATGAGGATGAGGCGCGTGGGCACGCGGCGCAGACGCAGCGCCTGGTAATATTGCTGCGCCTCGGAGACGGGTGTGCGGTAGTCTTCCTCGCCGACCATGACGGCGGTGGGCGTCGTCACATTGCCGACGCGCGAGAGCGGGGAGCGCGCCCAATAGCGCGCTTGCGCGCCCTCGTCCCAAGGCATTTCGCCGAACCAATAGCGCGCGAAATAGGGATAGAAGTCCGCCGTCAGCACGAAGCTCGTCCAATTGATCACCGGCTTCTGCACCATGGCGGCGGCGAAGCGGTCGGTGGAGCCGACGATCCAGGCGGTGAGCACGCCGCCGCCGGAGCCGCCGGTGACGAAGAGCTTGTCGGGATCGACCGGTTCGCGGCGGACGACTTCATCGACCACGCTCATGAGATCGTCGAAATCCTGCGAGGGATAGGCGTGGTGGATAAGGTTGCCGAACTCGCCGCCATAGGAGGTCGAGCCGCGCGGGTTTGCGTAGACGACGATGTAGCCGGCGGCTGCGAACAGCTGCACTTCGGCGGAGAAGACGGGGCCGTAGGCGGCGAACGGACCGCCATGGATTTCGAGCAAAAGCGGGTAACGCTGGTTCGGATCGAAATTGGGCGGGCGCACCACCCAGGCGTCGATCTCGCGGCCGTCCGCGCTTGAGCGCGCGACGATATGCTCCGCATCCGGAATAGTGCGGCCGGCGAAGAGGTCGGCGTTCAGGTTGGTGAGTGCGCGCGTACGCCCGGCGCCCCCCGCGACGACATCGCCCGGGCGGCGAGGATTGGTGATGGTGGCGGCGAAGCGGCCTTGGTCGTTCACCGAGAATGCGCCGCTGGTGTAGGGGCGGCCGAGATCGGTGCCGCCGACGCCTTCAAGCACGGTCGTGACGCGGCCCGAATTGACATCAACGCGGGCGAGCTTGGTCACACCGTGATCATCGTAGAGAAAGTAGATCGTGGAATTTCCGGCCCATTGCGGGTTTTGCACGTCGCGATCGAGCGATTCGGTGACGGCGCGCGCATTGGATCCGTCGGCGTCGGCGACATAGAGCTGCGTGACTTGATAGCCCTGCTCGCGATCGTCGAAGCCGACATAAGCGAGGCGGCGGCCGTTCGGCGACAGCGTGGGCGCATCCTCGCCGCCGCGGCGGTCCGTCAGGCGGCGGAGATCGAGAGCATCTATGTCGAGCGCATAGACCGCGCTTTCGATCGGTTCGAACTCCCAATTGTCTTCTGCGTTGGCTGAGAACAGAAGCGTCTCGCCATCCGGCGACCAGGAGAGGCGGCCGTTGTGGTTGCGTTGCTGAAAGGTCAGCTGGCGCGGCGTGCCGCCGTCGGCGGGAACGACGAAGATCTGGGTGAATCCGTTCGGCAAATAGCCCTGGCCGTCGAAGCGGTAAACGACGCCGTCGATCACGCGCGCCGGCGGCGCCCATTCGGCGCCTTCGGGCTTGCGCGGCAGCGCGGCCGGCTGCGGGGGCTGTTCGACGACGAACATCTGGAACGCGAGGAAGCGGCCGTCGGGGGACCAGGTGAGGTTGCTGGCGCCGGCGGGCAACCGCGCGAGCGTCGCCGATTGCGCCGTATCCGGATAATGGACGCGCAGTTCGGCGCGGCGCTCTTCGGTGGCGAGATAGGCGATGGCGTCGCCGCGCGGGGACCAGACGGGCGAGGCGTAATTGCCCGGGCCCTGCACCAGCGGGCGATGCTGGGTTCCATCGGCGTTCACCAGCCAGATCGCGCGGCGGAAGCGGTCGGTCATGATGTCGCCGGAGACGCGCACATAGGCCACGCGGCGCCCGTCGGGAGAGATTTGGGGGTCGTTGGCGTATTCGAGAGCGAAGACGTCCGCAGGGCGGAAGGTGGTCGGGCGTTCCGTGGGCGCCTCGGCTGCGGCGGCGGAGACGAGCGTGAGCGCCGCGAGCGCGGCCAAGGTTCGGATAAACATGGAGAAGCCCCGATTTTGTCCACAGGTTAGCGGGGACGGGGCCGGGGCGAAAGACGCGTTCGGTTAATGACGATCAGCGCTTGCGCCAGCGCAGCGGCTTGCCGGCGTCGCGCACGACGAGGCCCTTGGCTTCCAGATCGAGCTGAACCGTCTTCATCCACCAGGATGAAGTCGTGCCAGGGAAGTCGGAGAGCGGCAGGGCCGCGCGCATGGCGTGCATCATCTCCGTCTGCGTCATGCCGGGCGGCTTCGTCGGCAGCAGCGTCAGCAGCGCTGTACGGGCGGCGGCGTATTTGGCGGCGTCGACGCGGTTCGTCGTGCCGGGGTGGTTGACGTTCTCAACCTCGATCATCTTGCGCGGCGTCACTCTCCTTCCTCCTTAGCCCGCTTGGCGCGGAGCCCGGCCCAGCGTTCGAGGCGGTCCTTGATCGCGGCTTCGCGGCCTCTGTCCGTAGGCTGATAAAAGCGGCGGCGCTTCATCTCGTCGGGGAAATAGTTCTGCCCGGAGAAGCCGTCGGGCGCGTCGTGATCGTAGTCGTAACCCTTGCCGTAGCCCAGTTCGCCCATGAGCTGGGTGGGGGCGTTCAGGATATGCTTGGGCGGCGTCAGCGCGCCGGTCTCGCCGGCGGCGGCCTTCGCTGCTTTCCAGGCGGTGTAGGCGGCGTTGGATTTGGGCGCCGTGGCGAGATGCAGCACGGCTTGCGCCAGATGCAGTTCGCCTTCGGGCGGGCCGATGAAATGCACGGCGTCCTTGGCGGCGTTGGCGATCAAAAGCGCGGTGGGATCGGCGAGGCCGATATCTTCGGCGGCGGCGCGCACGAGGCGGCGGGCGATGAAGAGAAGATCTTCCCCGCCGATCACCATGCGCGCGAGCCAATAGAGCGCAGCATCCGGATCGGAGCCGCGGATGCTCTTGTGCAGCGCAGAGATGAGGTTGTAGTGCTCTTCGCGGTCTTTATCGTAGACGGGCGCGCGCTTCTGCAGGATCTGGCCGAGTTCGCTGGCGGCGATCGGCGCGGGCGGATCGAGCGCGAACATCTCCTCGGCGAGCGAGAGAAGATAGCGGCCGTCGCCGTCGGCGAGATCGCAGAGCGCGGCGCGCGCTTCGGGCGCGAGCTGCAGCGGCTTGCCGATCAGCGCTTCTGCGCGCTGCAGGAGGAGTTCGAGCGCGGCGCTGTCGAGGCGCTTCAGCACAAACACCTGGCATCGCGAGAGCAGCGCCGCATTGATCTCGAAGCTCGGGTTCTCGGTGGTTGCGCCGACGAGGGTGACGACGCCCTGCTCCACGAACGGGAGGAAGCCGTCCTGCTGGGCGCGGTTGAAGCGGTGGATCTCGTCGACGAAGAGGAGCGTGCCTTTTCCCGTCGCGCGGCGGGCCTTGGCGGCGTCGAACACTTTGCGCAGGTCGGCGACGCCGGAGAACACGGCCGAGATCTGCTGGAAGTCGAGATTGGTTTCCTCCGCAAGAAGGCGCGCAATCGTGGTCTTGCCGACGCCGGGCGGGCCCCACAGGATCATCGAGGCCAGCCGCTTCTGCGCCAGCATCCGGCCGATCGGGCCGCTCGGGGCCAAAAGGTGATCCTGCCCCACGACGTCGGCCAGGCGCCTGGGGCGCAGCCGGTCCGCGAGCGGCGTCGGGGCGTCCCGGTCAAGGCCGGCGGCTTGGAAGAGGTCGTCGCTCATGAATCACCCAAGGCCGCGCCTTGGAGCGGCGCTAGCCGCCAGTGTGACGCGCATCGCGGTCTTCGGCGAGCGCCCTGCAGACTTCGTGTAGCTTTCCGTACAGATCAATGATAGCAGCGCAGAAACATCGATTTGCGAGGCGTCATGTTTGATTTCCTTCTTGTCACGCTCTTTCAGGTCGCCGCCGGAGCGCCTGCGCCACAGCCGACGGTTGAGCCCGCGCCTACGGAGGCTGAACAGCAGCAGCAAGAAGCCGAGGAGCGCCGTTGCCGCGCGCGGCGACTGACCGGCACGCGTCTGTCGAGCCTAGTGGTGTGCCGCCGCACCAACGGCCGGCAGTCGCAGGATGCGCGAGACTCGCTGCATGATTTGCAGCGGCCGGTCGGAACGAACGCGGGCTGAGCCAGACCGTCGAGACGATGTTCAAGCTCATTTTTGCTGCGCTGCTCCAGCCGGTTGCGGGCGCGCCAGCGGACGTTGGCGAGCCGCCCGAGCCGCCGCCCGAGACGGCTGAAGCGCCCCCCGAAGCCGCGCCCCCAGCGGAGCGGCAAGTCCGCCAGCGGCGGGTCTGTGTTCAGGAAGATGCAATGCCCGGTTCGCGGATGTCGCGACGTCGGTGTCGCACTGTGACTGAACCCGCGAACGAAGATCACGCGCCGGACGACGCCGGCGAGTGACGCAAGCCTGAATGTCGCGCGCTTGCCAAAGTTCGGGCCGGCGGCGGACGGCGCCGCCAAACGACTAGGTAGTCATCCGCCGCTGCGCGCGGCGAGGGAGTGCAGCAGCGCGCGCCAGTATTCGCCGTGGCGGGTGAGGAAGAGACGATCGGGGAACGTGTGCCGCGCCACGTGCTCCTGCGGGATCGTTTCCCAGCCGCGATGCTCGACGGTCACGCGGGTCTCATCGCCGACCGGCTCGAAGCGGACGTCGACATGGGTCAATTGGTCTTCCGCGAACGTCGCCTGGCGCCACGTGAACGCGAGATGGGTCGGCGGCGCCCACGAGGTGATGCGCCCGATCTCGAACACCTTGCCGTTGGCCAACGTCTCGGTGAAGCGGCCGCCGAGGCCTGGTTCGAACGCCAGCACGCCGGGCGAGCGCGGGGTGAACTGAAACATCGCGCTGGGCTTCCACCACGCGGCGATTTCGCGCGTGAACACGTCGAACACCCGCTCGGGGGCCGCCTTGATGCGCAAGGCCACCAGAATGGCGGAGCTCATTCGTTTCGCTCGATGTGAGACTTGAGGCTGGCGAGCTGCGCCGTCCACAAGGTCTCGGTTTCCGCAAGCCAGGCGCGCAGCGCCGCGATCGGCTTGGGATTGAGCGCGTAGATGCGCACGCGCGCGTCGAACTCGGGATGGGTCTCCTCAACGAGGCCCGCAGCGCGAAGCGCGCGCAGGTGGCGGCTCATCGCCGGCGGCGAAAGACCGGCCTTCTCGGCGATGTCGCCGGCGCGCATGGGGCCGCGGCGCAAGAGATCGACCACGCGGCGGCGATTGGGATCGGCGAGCGCGGCCAGCGTACGATCCAACTGAGCGCGGCGCGCGCTCATGGCGCGGCGGCGCGCGGGCGATGCTGCGTCCCTTCACCGAAAGTGATGAAGACCTTGCCCGGCTTGGCGACACGCGCCGTGCGCCGGACGCCGCGCGGCGCGATGACCGCTTGGTCCGGCGCAAGCGGCGCGCTCGGCAAACCTTCGAAGATGACCGTCTCCCCGCTCAACAAATAGAGGATCTCTTCGCCATCGGAGCGCAACTCCCACGTCGTCCAGTCGGCGCGGCTCTCGAAGGCCGTGACCCGCGAGTTATCCGTTGCAGGCGATTGATCGATCGTCTCCCAGAAATCGGGGCCGACCGGAATTTGCGTGGCGCCGCCGCGCCCATCGGGCGCGAGATGGATCTGCTCAAGATCGAATGCGGCGCCGTCGGCGTGCGTCGCCGGCATCAGTCGAGCCTGGCCTTGGTGACGAAGCCGCCGGCCTTGTCCCATTCCTCGGGCGACATCTGCGTCACCGTCTGGCCGAAGGTCCAGATGTGGCCTTCCAGATCGACGGCGCGATAGGTGCGGTCGCCGTAGAATTGGGTTGCGGGCTCCTGAGCAATGACCGCGCCGGCGGCGCGGGCGCGGGCGCAATGGGCGTCGATGTCGTCCTTGAGCTGGATGTGGACGGTCTGGGTGTTGAGGCCCTCGATGGAGCGGGGGCTCTTGTGCATCGGGCTCCATTCGGCGCCGACCATGATGAGGCCGTCGCCCAGGCGCATCTCGGAATGGACGAGGTTTCCCTCCTTGTCGAGGATGGCCATCGTGGGCTCGAACCCGAACGCTTCCTCGAGCCAGCGGAACGCGGCTTTCGGATCGCGATAACAAAGCGCCGAGGAGAGCGTGGGGCGGAAATGTTCGCTCATGAAAAGTCTCCTTTGCCTTCTCGCTGCAATGGCGGCGTCTCGACCGTCCAGCCGCTCTTGCTCATCTCTTCCCGCGACGGTTGGGCGATCGACTGGCTGAAGTTCCAGACATGGCCTTCAGGATCGTGCGCGCGATAGGTGCGCGAGCCGTAGAAGTGGTGCTCCGGCTCATGGCGGCTAGGGGATCGCGGTAGAAGACCGCGGGCGTGAAGACGGGCGCGGACGACGCCATGGCGTTCCTCATGCTTTCGAGGAACATTTAACGCCATACGAAATTAATTTCAACCCCGGACTCGCCGGCGCTCTCCCGGCCTATCGAGCACGGCGGCGAGCGTCAGGACGGCGTCCTCAAGAAGCTGGGCGACGTCGGCGATGAAGCCCTCCAGGTCGAGCATGGCGATCGCTCTCATCATCTCTTCCTCCTGCATACGCCTGAAAAAGGCGCCCCGGCCGCGCTTGCGTGTGTGCGAAATCAAGCGCGGCCGGAGCAGTCAGGCGTGGAGCTAGTTCCCGATCTCGATGTTCAACGCGCTGACCGAGTCGGGCAGGGATTCCATCCAGGCCCGCGCATCGGGCCAGTACGTCCAGGCGAGCCAGACGAAGGCGAGCACGATCGCGATGTTGGCGAGGCTGTGCCATACGCCGTCGCCGGGCCGATAATCGTATCCGCGAACGGTGGCGTAGGAGGCGTGGCGGATGGCGCGCACGGGTCCCGCGATCGCCGCGAAGATGATGCAGAGAATGACGATCAGCAGCCAGACCGGCGCATCGAAGGGCGGAACCCAGCCGAGCACGGCGCCGGTCGCGACGAGCGACAGAAGCGCGATCAGGAAGGCGATTGTGAGCGCGGCGCCGAGGATGGAGAAGACGAAGGCGAAGACCCCGGCGATGAAGCGGGTGAAATAGCCGGCCGGCTTCATCGGCGGCGGCGCGGGCCCGTAGAAGAAGTGGCCGTGTTCTCTGCGCCAGCGTCGAAAGGCGCGGCGGCTCCGGCGCCATGCGCTGCGCACGCCGCCATCCCGTTCAAACTCGGCGTACCGCCGCTTCGCCTCTTCAATGACGCCGTGCGCGGTGTGCGGCACGCCCCGCGCCTCGGCCCATTCGGCGCTGGTGTTGGCCGAGGGAACGACGAACATCAGCACGAGATAGACCAGCAACGCGCCGCCGCCGGTGAAGAGCGCGGCGATGATCCAGAGAATGCGGACGATCCAGACGTCGAGGTCGAAATAGGCGGCCATGCCGGAGCAGACGCCGGCGATCACGGCGTCGTCGCGGAGCCGGTAGAGGCGTTTGCGCGGGCGCTCGCGGTCATCGTCGTCGAATGCGGCGCGAGCGCTGTCGGCCTTCTCGCCGGCGTCGGCGCCTGGGCCGGAGTCGCCGTCGATTTCGACCGGCCCCATCTCTTCAATGATTTTCTCGACCTCCGCCTTCGACAGCACCGTCTTGGCGCTCGAGAGATAGGCGCGCGCCTTGTCGGCGATCGCCTGTTCCAGATCGCGGATGATCTCATCCTTGTCAGGATTGGCGGCGAGGGCGCGCGCGGCGCGGTCGAGATAGGCCTGCAACACCGTGCAGGCGCTCTCGTCGAGCTGATAGGCGTTACCGTTCAGATTGATAGTGATGACGCGTTCCATTTATCGCCCCAGATCCTCCAGGTCGGCGTTCAGGCGTTCCCAATAGGCGGTGAGTTCCTTCAGCCGGTCGGCGCCCTTCGCGGTGAGCGCGTAGTATTTGCGCGGCGGACCGGCCCCCGATTCCACCCATTCGTGGTCGACCAGATCCTCGCGCCGGAGCTTGGCCAATAGCGGGTAGAGCGTGCCTTCCTGGGTTGCGAACTCGGTGTCGGCGAGACGCGTCAGGATGTCGGCCGCATAGACCCGCGCGCCGGCGATGATCCGCAGCAGCGCGAACTCCAGAAGCCCCTTGCGGACGGCGGGAAACCGGTCTTCCATTCGATTCGTAAGCTACCTTGTAATGGAAAGGTAGCGGGCTTGAACCTAGCCGTCAAGCGCGAAACCGATCGGCCGGCCGGCGCGTATCCAGGGCCATGAACAGACGGATCTTGCTCCTGGGCGCTGCGGCGCTGATGGCGTCGGGGGCCTGCACCGCGGCCGGGGACGAGCCGGCCAGCGACGCCAACGAGGCTCGGTTCGCCGATTCCTCATGGCGGCGGCTGAGCGACGCCCAATGGCGCGCGCGGCTGTCGCCGGCCGCCTATCAGGTGCTGCGCCATGAAGGGACCGAGCGGCCTGGTTCGAGCCGGCTCCTCAACGAGCATCGGGCGGGCGTGTTCGTGTGCGCTGGATGCGCGCTCCCGCTCTTCCGCTCAGCCTGGAAATACGAATCCGGCACCGGCTGGCCGAGCTTCTTCCGCATCATCGCGGAAAATCATGCGACCAAGACCGATCATGTCATCGGCTATCCGCGCACCGAATATCATTGCGCGCGCTGCCTCGGGCACCAGGGGCACGTGTTCAATGACGGGCCGGCGCCCACGGGGCTGAGATATTGCAACAACGGCGTGGCGCTGCGCTTCGTGCCCGCCTGAGGCGCGTCAGAGCGCGGGGCGCTCGTCCACCGTCGTGCGCCAGAGGACGCGGCGATGGCCTTCGTAGCCGCCGGTGGCTTTGTGGACGACGCAGCGATTGTCCCACAGCGTCAGCATGCCGGGCGCCCATTTGTGGCGATAGACGAAGGCGTCCTGCGTCTGATGCCGGAAGAGGTCGAGCAGCAGCGCCCAGCCTTCGTCCGGAGGCAGATCATCGATCGCCTGCACATAGCCCATATTGGCGAACAGCGCCTTGCGGCCGGTTTCGCTGTGCGTGCGCACGAGGGGATGGGTTTGTGTTTTCTTCGCCTCGTCGCTGGGGCGGATGTCCATGGAGCGGCCCTTGTCGCGCTCGCCGTAGAGGCCTTCCCTGGAATAGCCGCGCGCGGCGGAGTGGACGCCGCGCAGCGGCGCTATGCGCGCCTTCATGGCCTCGCTGAGCGTCTCATAGGCGGCGTATTGATCCGCGAACAGCGTGTCGCCCCCGACGGACGGGATCTCCACGCCATAGAGCATCGTGCCGGCCGGAGGCGTCGGCCGGAAGCTCCAGTCGCTGTGCCAGACTTCGGCGAAGATGGGCGTCTGTTCGTCGGCCTCGCGCTTGACGCAGATCACGTGCGGGTGACCGGCGATAGGGGCGATGAACGGGTCCTCGCCGAAGGGGCCGAAGGCCTGGGAGACGCGCTCGAGGTCTTCCAGGGCGAGCTTCTGGTCCGGGAAGGCGATGACTTGATGTTCAAGCCACGCGGCGCGGATATCAGCGACGAGCCCATCGCCCATCGGTTTAGACAGATCCACCCCGAAGACCGCCGCGCCCAGGGCCTGGCCGCTCGGGCGCACTTCCATACCCATCCATTCCTCCTCTTGCCCGCATTCTGCGCCCTAAAGCGCTGTTCAGTAAGACTGCGGCGCCGCGCCGTTTCCCCACGCGCGCCATCCAGGCTATGTTCGTTGCGATGCAGCAAAGATGGACCCCCAGCGCCTGGCGCGCCCGCCCGGCCAAGCACATCCCGACCGACTACCCCGACGCCGCCCATTTGGCGCGGGTGGAGGAGGCGCTGAAGAGCTATCCGCCGCTCGTGTTCGCGGGCGAGGCGCGGAACCTCAAGGCGCGCCTGGCCGAGGTGGCGGCGGGAAGGGCCTTCCTGCTGCAGGGCGGCGATTGCGCCGAGAGCTTCAAGGAATTCCATCCCAACAACATCCGCGACACCTTCCGCGCGCTGATGCAGATGTCGGTGGTGCTCACCTTCGCGGGCGCGAAGCCGGTGGTGAAGGTGGCGCGCATGGCCGGCCAGTTCGGCAAGCCGCGCAGCGAGCCGACCGAGACCCGCGACGGCGTCACGCTCCCGTCCTATCGTGGCGACAACATCAACGGCATGGACTTCACGCCGGAAGCGCGCATCCCCGATCCGGAGCGCCTGTTCAGGGCGTACGGCCAATCGGCGGCGACGCTCAATCTCATCCGCGCGTTTGCGGCCGGCGGCTACGCCGATCTGCACAACGTCCATCGCTGGACGCTGGACTTCGTCGCCGGATCGCCGCAAGCGCGCCGCTACGAAGAACTCGCCAACCGGATCACTGAAGCGCTCGACTTCATGGCCGCGTGCGGCATCACGCCGGAAACGGCGCCGCAGATGAAGCAGGTCGACGTCTACACCTCGCACGAGGCGCTGCTGCTGGGCTTCGAGGAGGCGATGACGCGCATCGATTCCACCAGCGGCGACTGGTACGACACCAGCGCGCATTTCGTGTGGATCGGCGACCGCACGCGCCAACTCGATGGCGCGCACGTGGAGTTCGCGCGCGGGATCAGGAATCCCATCGGGATGAAGTGCGGCCCCTCGCTCGAGCCCGACGATCTTTTGAAGCTGATCGACGTGCTCAATCCCGAAAATGAGCCGGGGCGGCTGACCTTGATCACGCGCTTCGGCGCGGAGAAGGCCGCGGCCGGACTGCCGCGTCTGGTGCGCGCAGTGGAGCGCGAGGGGCGAAGCGTCGTGTGGTCCTGCGATCCGATGCACGGCAACACGCTCAAGACGGAGTCCGGCTACAAGACTCGTCCGTTCGAGCGGATCCTCTCGGAAGTCCGCACGTTCATGGAGGCGCTTCCGGCCGAAGGCGCCTATCCGGGCGGCGTCCATGTCGAGATGACCGGCGCGCATGTCACCGAATGCCTCGGCGGCGCCCAGGAGATCACTGAGGAAAACCTCCAGGACCGCTACCACACCCATTGCGATCCGCGGCTGAACGGCCAGCAGGCGATCGATCTCGCCTTCCTCATCGCGGAGCATCTGCGCGGCGTGCGTTCGGGCGAAAGGCAGGCGGCGGCCGAATAGCGCTGAACGCGGGCTGAGCGGCGTTCGCTGCGGCCGTTCAGCCTCGACTCCCCAGCATCCTCCGGCGTGACCAGCGGCACGGCGGGCCCCGCGCCGATATGGCGTGCTGCGGTCGTCAGGGACGGCGCGTCGGGCGCCGAATGGGAGCGATTATCATGCCGCGGGGCGCATATGTCCGCCATAAGCGCAAATCGACCATACGCCTCGCGGTGGCGCTGGGCGCCGCGGCGCTGGCGCTCAGCGCATGTGCGGCGTTCTCCGGCCAAGCGCGCCGCGCGCCGGGCGATGGGCCGCGGATCGCAGCGCAGCGCCCCAACCCCCCGACCATGCTGCGCGCGCAGCGTGAGGAGACGCGCGGCGTGTTCTCTTGGGCGCCCGCGCGACAAGGCGCGCAACCGAGCTTCTACTATCTGACCATCGAGCCGATGGACGGCGCGATGGCGCCGATCGGTCCGGTCCGCATCGCAGCGACGGGCGCGCGCCTGGAGACGATGCAAGCGTTCGGCCCGCGCGCGGGCGCCACATTGGCGCGCTGGAGCGTGCGCGCGTGCAATGACGAGCCGGTCCCGGCGCTGCACGGCGCGCCGCCGGGAAACTGCAGCCTGCCGGCGTCCAGCGTGCTCAGCGTGGCCGATCGGCCCGGCGCAGCGTCGCTGACGACCTTCACGATCGGCTCAAGCCCCACGCAATCCTAGCGCCTGCGCGGCGTTGCGATCGCTTCGGCGGCTGCGAAGAGCGCCGGGTCGATCGCGAGGCCGGATGCTGCGGCGTTCTCCTCGATCTGTTCGGGACGGCTTGCGCCGATGATCGCCGAGGCGACGTTCTCTTCGCGTAGGACCCAGGCGAGCGCGAACTGCGCCAAGGATACGCCAGCCTGCGCGGCGAGCGGCTTCAAACCATCCACGGCCCGCAGAACGCCCCCGCGCAGCCAGCGTTCGATGAATGGGCCGCCGGAAGCCGACAGCGCGCGCGAGTCCGACGGCGGCGGGCGCTCGGCGGCGTATTTGCCCGTGAGCACGCCCTGCGCGAGCGGCGACCAGACGATCTGTGAGACGCCGTTGCGCTTGCACTGAGGGATCACTTCTTTCTCCGGATCGCGCCAGAGCAGCGAGTATTGCGGCTGGCTGGAGACGAACCGCGCGACGCCCGGAATGGCGAAGGCGGCCGCGATCTTCTCGGCCGGCCATTCGCTGAAACCGATATAGCGCGCCTTGCCGGCCGCAACGATCTCGCTCAGCGCCTGCATGGTCTCCTCAAGCGGCGTGTCGGGGTCGTAGCGGTGGCACTGATAGAGATCGACATAGTCGGTGCGCAGCCGTTTCAGCGAAGCGTCGATCTGCTTGAACACCTGCGCGCGGGAGAGGCCGCGATCGCCGCCGCCCATGTCGCCATGAAGCTTGGTCGCAAGCACGTAGCTGTCGCGCGGGCGATCCTTGAGCGCTTCGCCCAGGAAGCTTTCCGCGGCGCCGCGGCCATAGACGTTTGCGGTGTCGATGAAATTGACGCCGCATGCGAACGCCTTGTCGATGCAGGCCTTGGCGCGGCGGGCGTCAACGTCGACGCCGTAAGTGAGCCAAGAGCCAAGCGACACCTCGGAAATGCGCAAATCGCTGGCGCCCAGTCTTCTGTAATGCATATTCCACCCCTCCTCGGTTTGTCGTGCGCGTCAGCGGCGTGCGCCAGAGAGCATTTCCCTCGACCCGGACGAGGAGAGCGGATACTTTCCCCTCCCATGGCCGAAGGCGGATATGAACGCGTCGGCGGACGTGAGGCGCTGCATGGCATCGTCTCCCGCTTCTACGACAAGCTGGTGCGGACGCCGAGCGTTTCGCGTCACTTCATCCACGTAGACCTTCCGCGCCTTGTGGACCATCAGACCGACCTGATCGCGACGCTGCTCCGCCAGCCGGGCGCGGCCTCGGACGGCAAGCTGCGCGACGCGCATGCCGGACGCGGGATCACGGAAGGCGAGTTCGAGATCATGATCCTGATACTGCGCGAATCGCTCGAAGAAGAAGGCGTCCCGCAGGCGGTCAGCGGCGAAATCATTGCGGAAATGCGCAAGCGCATGGCGCTCGTCATCGAGCCGCAGGAATAGGCTCTTCGATCGGCAGGCGCACGCGCACGAGTCCGCCCTGCTGCGTCTCCTCAATCGTCACATCGCCGCCGTGCGCACGGGCGATCGACCGCGCCGCTGTGAGGCCCAGGCCCGCGCCGCTGACGCCGTCGCCATGGTGCTCATGCAAGCGGACGAATGGTTTGAAGACCTCTTCCCGCTTGCCTGCAGGAACGCCGGGCCCGCCATCCAGGATGTCGATCACCGCCTCGGCGCCATCGCGGCGCAGAGCGACGTCCGCGCGGGCGCCGTATTTGACGGCGTTGTCGATGAGATTGGTGAAGAGTCGCTTCAGGCCCAACGGTTGGCCCACGATCACCAGCCGGCTTTCGGCGCTGCTTAGGCGAACGTCGCGGCCGGCCTCGGCCTGGTCGTCCGCCACGCTCTGCAGCAGCGCGACTAGATCGAGCCGCACACGCTTCTCAGAGGTCGGATCGTCGCGGGCGAAGGCGATGAAGGAGGCGATCAGCGCCTCCATTTCGGCAATTTCCTTGGCGATGCGTTCGCGCTGATCCGGCGGGGACCTCTCCGCTGCAAGCCGCAGGCGCATGAGCGGCGTGCGCATGTCGTGTGCGACGGTGGCGAGGGTCTGGGTGCGATCGGCGACGAGCGCGCGCAGGCGCGCGGCCATCGCGTTCACGGCGCCTGCGGCGTTGCGCAATTCTCGGGGGCCTTCCTCCGCGACGGCGCCGCTCTTGGGATCGACGCCGACGGCCTGGACCGCCGCGGCGAAGGTCTGAATCGGCCGCGCCAGCCGGCGCGCGAACCAGAGCGCCAGCGCCGTCAGCGCCAGCAGGGTCGCGCCGACGATCAGCGCGGCGCGAAGGATCCAGCCCCATTCTTCGTCATTGCGGCCCTGGCGCATGACGAGCCAGCGGCCGTTCGGCAATTCGGCGGCGAGCGTGAAGCCGGAGAGCAGGGTCACGTTCGGCGGCGCTGGCGCGAAGACGACAGGCGGTTCGGGCGGCGCCCCCACAACGACAGGCGGAGACGGCGGCGCAGGCGGGGTTGGCGCATCGGGAGCGCCCGCGGTTTTCTCGCGGGTGATGTGCGTCGCGACATGCACCTCCATTTGACGGATATGTTCCGCATGGCCGCGCTGGACCCGGAACACCAATGTGTCGCGGCGAACGAAATCGCCCGTTAGCGCGACCTTGTCGGGCGGGAGGTTCAGGCGCTGCGCGATCTCGGCCTTCACCGGCGCCGCTGCGGAGAGGGATGCAACGGGAGGGGGCCCGGTTCTGACGGCCCAACGCATGCGCGTGCTGCGCGGCGCGCGTCCGGTCTCGGCGGCGGCGCGATAGCCCGTCACAAAGTCCGACACGATCTGGTCGCTGCGCATCACATCCGGCGGCCGCGGCGGCAGCGCGAGGATGATCGTCAGCGTCACCGCGAATGCGGTTGCGAACACCAGCGCCACCAGCAGCGCCAGATGCGCTGCGATCGGCAGGCCGCGGCTTCTCTTCGCGCTCATCCCGGCGTCGGCTTTGCGGTGAACAGATAGCCCTCGCCGCGCACAGTGCGGATGAGTTCTCCTTCTCCGGCGCGTTCAAGCTTCTTGCGCAAACGGCTCACCTGCACATCGACGGCGCGATCGAAGACGTCGGTGTCGTTGGCGAATGCGAGGTCAAGCAGTTGCTCGCGCGTGAGCACGCGTTGGGGACGCTCGACGAACGCACGCAGGAGGCGGAATTCGCCGGTGGAGAGCGAGACGAGCACGCCGTCAGGATCGGTGAGTTCGCGGCGGGCAAGATCGAGGCGGAAGCCGGCGAAGCGCATGGTCTCGGCCCGGGCGGCGACGGGATCGATCTCGCGTGCGCGGCGCAGGACCGCGCGAGCGCGGGCGACAAGCTCGCGCGGATTGCACGGTTTGGCCATGTAATCGTCGGCGCCGACCTCGAGCCCCACGATTCGATCGGCGTCGTCGCCGAGGGCGGAGAGCATGATCACCGGCGGCCAGCCGCGCCCGGCGAGGCGCCGGGCGGCGGAGAGGCCGTCCTCGCCCGGCATCATCAAGTCGAGAATGACCAGATCGGCCCCGCGTTCGGCCAGGATCTTGTCCATGGCGGCTGCATTGGGCGCGCACGCGGCGGCGAAGCCCGAACGTTCGAACACCTCCGCCAGGCCCTCGCGGATAGTCGCGTCGTCGTCGACGATCAGCACGCGAGGCGGGGCGTCGGGAGGCATCGGCTGATTCCAGTCGGTTTATGTTGCGGGCATGTTTCAGCGCTGAAAGGCCCCGACGCAATCCGCCGCACGCGCGCAACGAAGCCCCGCGAAGGTGCGCCCCGGCGCCGGCGGACGGCCGTGCGCCCTCAGACGAGGGAAACCATATGAAGACCGGATTGATCATCGGGCTGGGCGTCTGCGCCGCGGCGACGACCATCGCCTTCGCCCAGGAGCGGCATATCGAGCGGATGGTGGTCCGTCACCATGGCCACCTCGCCGAGATCGGGCGCATCGACGCCGACGCCGACGGCTGGATCACACGCGCCGAGGCGCTGGCGCAGGCGGATCGGATGTTCGACGAGATCGACGCCAACGATGACGGCCGCCTCGACGGCGCCGATCATCGGGCGTTTTTGGATGCGGACGGCGACGACGCGGCGCCCCAGGACCATGTCCGGCGCGTCGAGCGCCATGAGGAGCGCCGCGTGATGCTGATCCGGCGCAGCGATGGCGACGGGCCGGACGCCGCGCCGCCTCCGGCGCCGCCCGCGCCGCCCCCCCCGCCAATGTTCGTGATGGCGATCGGCAGCAGCGAGGAATTCGACGCCAATGGCGACGGCGCGCTTTCGCGCGAAGAGTTCCGTACGCAGCAGCTGCGCTTCTTCGACGCTGGCGACGGCAATGGCGACGGGCGCATCCGGTTCGAGGCGCCCGATATCCCGGACGCGCCGGCGCCGCCCGAGCCGCCGACGCCGCCTGCGCCGCCGCGGCGCTAAGCGCCGGCTCCATCGCCGGAGAGACGCCCAGTACGGGCGGGCCAACCCTAGCGGCCTTCGCGCGCCGGTTCCTTCGCGCCGCCCTCCTGGAGGGCGGCGCTTTTTCTCGGCCGATTTGACTTTTGCGCTTGCCGGTCGCTTTGATTGAGCGTTCAAGCAATGAGACGAAGATGGCCGCGGACACGCGCACGAAAATTATTCACGCTGCGATGGAGCTGTTCTGGCTCAAGGGGTTCAACTCGACGTCGGTGGCCGACATCCTCTCGCGCACGCAGCTGAACAGCGGCAGCCTTTATCACTTCTTCCCCGGCAAGCAGGACGTCCTCGTCGGCGTGCTGGAAGCCTACCGGGACGGCATCGAGGAGATGCTGCTCAAGCCGGCGTGGGAGGGCGTCGACGATCCGATCGAGCAAATCTTCGCGCTGCTCTCGCTCTATCGGCGACTGATCGTCGAGTCGGACTGCGCCTATGGCTGCCCAATCGGCTCGCTGGCGCTCGAACTGCACGAGCCTGATCCGAAAGTGCGCGAGTTGCTGGCGGAGAACTTCAGGGGCTGGACGCGCGCGATCGAGCGCTGCCTGGACCAGGCGGCGGCGCGCCTGCCGCACGACGCCGATCGCCAGGCGCTGGCGGAGTTCGTGCTGACGACGATGGAAGGCGGCGTGATGCAGGCGCGCACGCATCGCGACGTCGGCTATTTCGATCGCGCGGTGGAGATGCTGCGCCGGCACTTCGCGCTGCTGGAGCAGGCGGCGCATGCGCGCGCGCGCACGCACGCTTGAGCTTCAGCAGTTCGGCGGCGCATCGCTTTGTCCGACAATCAATGACCAAGCATGAGCCGCCTTTGCGTCAGATCAAGGCCGCCGCGAATCGCCGCTCGATAGTGCTCGCGGCCGTTTCTGTGCGCAGCTGACGACAGAGGAGGCTCATGGCGCAGTTTTCGGGACGCACAGCGCTGGTGACCGGCGCCGCTTCGGGGATCGGCGCAGCCACGGCGCGCGCATTTGTACGCGAAGGCGCGGCCGTTGTTCTTGCGGATGTTCAGGAGGAGCGCGGCGAAGCCGTCGCCGCGGAGCTGCGCGCGCAAGGCGGGCGGGCGCGGTTCATACGTTGCGATATGCTGGAAGAGCGCGATATCGAGGCGGCGGTGCGCTGCGCGCGCGAGGAGTTCGGCGCGTTGCATATTGCGTTCAACAACGCAGGCGTTGAAGGCGAAGCGGCGCCGACGGCGGGCTGCACGAACGCCAACTGGGAGCGAGTGATCGGCGTCAATCTGCGCGGCGTGTGGCTGTGCATGAAATACGAGATTCCGGCGATGCTCGAGGCCGGGGGCGGCGCGATCATCAATTGCTCGTCAATCGCAGGGCTCGTCGGCTTCCCGAACATCCCCGCCTATGTCGCCAGCAAACACGGCGTCATCGGGCTCACGCGCACGGCCGCGCTCGAATATGCGACGCGCAACATCCGGGTGAACGCCGTTTGCCCGGGCGTGATCCAGACGCCGATGATCGATCGGTTCGTCAAAGGCGACGAGAAGGCGCGCGCTGAACTCGCGGCAGGGGAGCCGATCGGGCGTGTCGGCCAGCCCGAGGAGATCGCCAGCGCCGTGCTCTGGCTGGCGGGCGCAGGCGCAAGCTTCACCACCGGACACGCGCTCGCCGTCGACGGCGGATGGGTGGCGCGCTGAGGGGCTCTACGCCTCGCCCTTCGGCTTCGAGGCCGCGGCTTGGGCGCGGAGGAGCGCGGCGGCGAGTTGGCGGGTGCGGCCGGGCGGCAGCCCGATGAGCTCGGCGAGCGAACGGCCGAAGAGGCCCACGCCCATGGCCAAGGCCGCGCGGATCAGCACCATGTCCGCGGCGAGCGCTTCGCTCACGTCGCCGCGTTCTGCGCGCTGGGCGACGATTTTGTGCACCGCGTCCTTCACATGCGTGAGACGGCGCCACTCGCCGGTGAGTTCGAGCCAGGCGGCGAGGCGCGCGGCGCCGCGCGTTTCGAACGCGTCGAACAAGGCTTGCAGCGCCGCTTCGGGCGGCTCGGCCTTGTCGTGCGCCGCGACAGCGGCGAGCACATTGGCCACAAGCTGATCGATCATCCGCTCCATGAGCGCGACGTGAAGGCCGTCGATCGAGCCGAAATGATGCAGCACCGTCGCGTTGGCGACGCGCGCGGCGGCGGCGACCTCGGCGAGCTTCAGGGCGAGGGGGCCCTGGTCGACCAGGAGCGCTTCCGCGGCGTTGAGGATGTTCTCGCGCGACGCCTCGGCCGCGCGGCGGATGCGGCGGGCGCCGGATTCAGGCCTGCTTTTTCTTATTGACATTTTTGTCAGTAAAGCTCAGAGGGAAGTGGAAGTCAATCTTTGAGGAGCGCCGCGATGAGCGCCAAGTCCACGCCTGCGGAAGTCGCCGTGCCGCCCCGGGATATCCGCTTCGATCTGGAGGCTGCGCGCAAGGGCCACTGGTTCGCGGGCGACCCGGTGGGCACGGCGGTGTTCAACGCGCTCTCGCTTACTTTTCCCGACGGAGAACGGGTCTTCATCGACGCGGTGCGCCACTATCGCGGCGCCGTCGATGGCAAACTTGCCGACGACGTGCGCGGCTTCATCGCGCAGGAGTCGATCCATTCGCGCGAACATCACGCGCTCAACCAGCTGATCGATCGCGACCGCTATCCCGTGGCGGAAATCGAGGAGGCGATCAGGAAGCGCATCGCGTTCGCGCGCTCACGCGGGCCGATGCGCATGCTGATCGCGACGATCGCGCTGGAACACTTCACCGCGATGATGGCCGATATGCACGCGGCGCATCTGGAGATGTTCGACGGCGTCGCGCCGAGCATTGAACGCCTGTGGCGCTGGCACGCCATGGAGGAGACCGAGCACAAGGCGGTGGCGTTCGACGTGTTCATGCGCGTGACGCGGCGCTGGCCGCCGTTCGTGCGCTATATCCGCCGCACGCTGGCGATGGCGGTGATCTCCTACGTGTTCACGCGCAACATCACGCGCTACGCCGCGCGGCTTCTGGAGGCGGACGGCTACACGCCGAAGGCGGCGCTGAAGGCGGTGAAGCGCTTCGTGTGGCGAGAGCCGGGCGTCTTTTCGCGCGGCTGGAAGACCTATTTCGCTTGGTATCGACCGGGCTTCCATCCGTGGGATCACGACAACCGCGCCCTCATCGAGCGCTGGAAGGCCGAGTTCGACGCGGCCGTCCAACCCGCCGCGGCGTAAACGAAATTCCGTGGCGCAAGGGCGCGGCCTAGGCTAAACCCCGCGCCCCATGCCGAAAAGCCGCTCCTACGTCGCGAGCCTGTTGAGGCTCGCCTGGCCGGTCGCGCTCGCGCGGCTCGGCATCATGGGCATGGGCGTCGTCGACGTGATCATGGTCGGCCAGCTCGCGCCGAACGAGCTCGCGCACCAGGCGCTCGGCTGGGCGCCGACGGGCGTCATTCTAGTGACGAGCATCGGCTTGCTGACCGGCGTGCAGGTGCTCGGCGCGCGCGCGATCGGCGCAGGCGAGCCGCACGCGGCCGGCGGCGCGTGGCGTCGCGGGTTGATCTTGAGCGGCGCGGCGGGCGGACTCGCGATCGCGCTGCTGTGGCTCGGCGGCGCGCGCCTGTTCACGACGTTCGGAATCGCGCCCGAACTGGCCAACGAAGCGAGCGACGTGATGGTCATCCTCGCGCTCTCGGTGCCGCTGCAGCTCTTCTATGTCGCGAGCGCGCTCTTCCTTGAATCGATCCAACGGCCCTTGGCGTCGACCGTGCTGATGTGGCTCGCGAACGGCGTCAATTTCGGGCTGAACCTGCTCTGGGTGCCGGCCTTCGGCGCGGAAGGCTCGGCGTGGGCGACGGTCGGAGCCCGCGTATTCCTCGCCGGCGGCGTGATTCTCTTTATCCTGACGATGAAGGATGCGGCGCGCTATGGCGTGCGCGCGCGCGCGGTTGCGCCCGGCTATGGCGCGCTGTTGCGCGTAGGCGCAGCGGCCGCCGTGAGCCAGGCCGCGGAAGCCGGCGCGTTCTCGGCGATGACGATCATCGCCGGGCGGATCGGCGGCGCGGCCGTCGCCGCCTACCAGATCCTGCTCAATCAACTCGCGATCGTGTTCATGGTGGCGCTTGGGCTTTCGGCGGCGACCGCGGTGTTGACCGCCGAGGCGGTGGGGCGCGCGGCGCTGCAGGATGCGGCGCGCGCAAGCTGGACCGGCCTCGCGCTCTGCCTTGCGGCAATGGCCGCGCTCGCCGGCCTGTTCTGGGCGGCCTCGGATCTGATCGCGCATGCGTTTACGGCCGAGGCGGCGACCGCAGCGCTGACCGCAAGCCTGATCTGGCTCGCGGCGGCGGCCTTCGCTCCGGACGGGGGACAAGCGGTCGCGGCCCATGCGCTGCGCGCGCGCGGCGACAACTGGTTTCCCACCGCAAGCCACGTGCTCGCCTATGTCGTCATCATGCCGGCGCTCGCCTACACTTTGGCGGAGGGCTTCGCCATGGGCGTCAAAGGGCTGATGCTCGCGATCTTCTGGGCGAGCGTCGTATCCATCAGTATACTGACGATACGCCTCTGGGCGCTGACGCGCCCGGCGCGGGCCTAGGCGCTCGCGCCGAGGATCCAGCCTTCTTCGGTTTCGACGACGGCCTTGCGGGGGTCCTCCTTGGCGGGGCCGAAAAGGCGCCCAAGCTGGCCTTGCTCGTCGAGGGTGTTGAACCGCTCAGCGCTCACGCGCACCTGCGCCTGGTCCTTGATTTCGCCGGCGGCAGGCTTGGCGTCGAACATGGTGGGGTAGAATTCCGCGAACACTGCTTCGACGCCGTCGAGATCGGCGGGGGAGAGCGGACGCCAGGGGAGCTCGAACGGCCAGAGCCGGATCGCCGGGCGCGCGTTCCTCAGCCTCCGGATCATCGGCAGGCCGGTCAGCGCCTGGCCGCCGACGCTGCCCTGATAATAGAGCTTCCAGATCGAAGAGACGCCCTTGGTCGCGTCCTCCGCGTAACGGTATTCCGGCAGATCGCCCTCGCCATGGGCGCGCGGGCGCTTCGAGGAGAGCATCGTCTGCTCCTCGCGCGCGGGCGCGCCCCAGAAGGGAAACGCCTCGCCGGTCATCAGCCGGTTCATCTTGGCCGCGACCTGGAAGCGGTTGTTGGAATTGTCCGGCTTGTCCTTGATCTCGGCGGCGATGAAATCGAGCAGCTTGGCCCAGGCGGGCGCGCCGAGCTTCAGCGCTTGCGCCGTCCCGCGTGGAAAGCCCAGCGGAAAATCGAAGGTCACGAGCGTCCGCTCGGCGCGGCGGGCGAAATCCTCGAGCAGGCCGGCGATGAGTTTCTCGGCTTCGGCGCGCGTGGCGGGATTGTGGGCCTCGAACACGTGCTGGAAGCGCACGTTGCGCTTCATCACGCCGATCCAGATGGAATCGGCGCCGGTGGCGGGCTTCGAGGCCGCGCTCCAATCGATCGTAAGGTATGCCTGGAAGAGACGGCTCATCGCCGCGCGCTTTCTCTATTGAAATGCTGTTCCAGCAACGGCGGCGATGCGCCCTAGGTTGCGCTCAGGCGAGCTTGACGAGCATCTTGCCGGTGTTGGCGCCGGAGAAGAGCTTGAGGAACGCCGCAGGCGCATTCTCGACGCCGTGCTCGACCGTCTCCTCCCACTTCAAGCGGCCCTCATTGATCCAGCCGGTCATGTCCTTGAGGAATTGGCCGCGCAGATGTTGGAACTGGATGACGATGAAGCCCTGCATCTTGATGCTCTTGCCGACGACATAGATGAGGTTGCGCGGGCCGGGCGCGGGTTCGGTGTTGTTGTATTGCGAGATCATCCCGCACTCGACGAAGCGCGCGAAAGGATTGGCGAGTTCGAGCGCGACTTCGAGATGCTCGCCGCCGACATTGTCGAAATAGACGTCGATCCCGTTGGGCGCGGCGGCCTGAACGGCTGCGAGGAGGCCGCCGTTCTTGTAATTCACGACCGCGTCCACGCCGAGCGACTTGAGCCACTGCGCCTTTTCCTCGGCGCCGACCGAGGCGACGACGCGGCAACCCTTGATCTTTGCGATTTGGGCGACGACCGAGCCGACGGCGCCGGCGCCGCCGGAGACGAAGACGGTCTCGCCCGCCTTCGGCTGGCCGATCTCCAGGAGACCGGCATAGGCGGTGAGCCCCGGCATGCCGAGGACGCCCAGATAAGCTTGCGGCGGGGCGTTGCTTTCGGGGAGTTTCTCCAGCGACGCCGCCGGCGCGGTGAAGGCTTCGCGCCAACCCAGCATGGATTGCACCAGATCGCCCGGCTTCAGCGACGGGTCGTTCGATTCGACGACCTGACCGACGGCGCCGCCTTGCAGCGCTTCGCCGATCTGAAACGGCGGGACGTAGCTTTTGCGGTCATACATGCGCCCGCGCATGTATGGGTCGACGCTCATCCATAGGTTTCGAACCAGCGCCGCGCCAGGCCCGGGGGCGGGAACCTCGACTTCGGCGATTTCGAAATTCTCCGGCGCCGGCGTCCCCACGGGCCGGCTCTTCAATCTGACTTCGCGCGCGCGCATGGGCCGCCTCCTACGTTCGGGGGCACCCTAGTGGCTCGGCGTGCGCGCGGGCAAGCGGGGGGC
>JACAEE010000038.1 GCA_013389015.1 Hydrogenophilaceae bacterium
GCTCAGGATGAGCGCGCCCGCGCCCGCCGCGCCGGCGCCGGCGATCACCGTGCCCACCGCCGCGGCGCCGGGCTTTTCCGTCGGCGCCGGCTCGCCCGGCACATGCACCGTCGGCTGATCGTTGATCTTGATCGTCACCGGTTCGCCGGCGAGGAGCGCCTCGCGAACTTTCGGATAAAGCTTCTCGTAGGCGGCGCGGCTCGATACCAGGCTGTGATGGCCGCGCCTGTCGACGCCGGTCGCGGCGCCCACGAGAAGACAGCCCATCGTCTCCTCATCGGTGTTGCCGGCATGGATGAGGATGTATTCGAAGCCGGGCACGTTCTGCAGATGCAGCATGCCTTTGTGCCAGTCGGCGCCGAACTTCTTGTCGTAGCGCTTGGATTCGCGATCGTGCCAGCCGCCCTCGGCGCGCAGCTTGACGGCGTATTCGCCGGCGGGAATCCGCGTTTCGCCTTTGACCTTGGCGCCCTCGCGGCCCTGGTCCTCGAGCGTGAAGCACTCGAAAGCGTCGTCGATATAGAGGCGGCCCAAGGTCGCTTCGGTGTCGGCGGCGTAGCGGTCGACACGAAGCTTCATGACGTCCTCCCCCAGGGCTTAACCATATGCGCCTCGCGCGCGGTCCACAATGGCGCCAGGCCGCTCGCGCGGCAGGGGAATTCGGGCGGGCGGCGGCGGGGCGGCGCTCGCGCGGGAAGTGCTGGCGTTCGCGCTGGCTCAGTCATAGGAGTGACGCCAAGCAAGGGCGGCGGCGATGACGAGCGAGGGCGGAGACCGGGCGATCAGGCTGGCGTCGATCGTGGCGATCGACATGGCGGGCTTCTCCAGCCTTTCCGAGCGCGACCAGAAGCGCGCGGCGCGCCATGTGGAGGCGCTGCGGGCGCGGATCGAGGCGATCGCGGCCGCGCACGAGGGGCGGGTGTTCAATACCGCCGGCGACGGCTTCATGCTGGAGTTCTCTTCGGCGGGTTCGGCGCTCGGCGCGATCCAGGACGTGCTCGACAAGCGTCCTAAGGGCGAGCCCGACATCCGCGTCGGCGCGCATGTGGGCGACGTCGTCGTCACCGCGACCAATGATCTTCTGGGACACGGAGTCAATGTCGCGGCGCGGCTGCAGGCGCTGGCGGCGCCCAATTCGGCGCTGGTGTCGAGCGAGTTCCGCTCGATGGCGCGCAATTCGCCGTCGGCGGTGTTCATGTCGCGCGGGCGCCAGCCGCTCAACAATATCGAACAGAAGGTCCAGACCTTCGCGATCCTGTCGCACGAGGCGCGGCGCAAGCGGCTGATGGGGCGCATCGGCCTCGGCGTCGGCGTGGCGGCCGCCGCTGCGGGGCTCGCGTTTCTCAGTCCGATGGCGATCGATTTCCTGGCGAAGCAGGAGTTTCTGCGTCCGCAAGCGGCGGCGGCGCCGGAAGCGGGCGCAAAGACGGACGCCGGCGCCGCGCCAAGCGCGGAGAAGGCGGCGGCCGACGCTGCGACGCCGCCGGCGGCGCCTGGCCCGGGCGACGTGTTCAAGGATTGCGATGCGTGTCCCGAAATGGTGATCCTGCCGGCCGGGCAGTTCCAGATGGGCGCGCCCGCCGGCGAGCGCGGCTCAAGCGACGTGGAGCGGCCTGTGCGCACGATCCGGATCGCGCCGATCGCGGTGTCGAAATACGAAATCACGTATGAGCAGTATGACGCGTGCGCGAGCGCGGGCGGATGCAACGGCTTCTATCCCCCCGAACGGGGCGGGGGGCGCGGGCGGCGCCCCGTCGTCGGCGTCGCGTGGCGCGACGCGCAGGCCTACGTGACCTGGCTCAACGCGGCGACGCAGGGGCCGGCCTACCGGCTGCTCAGCGAAGCGGAATGGGAATACGCCGCGCGTGCGGGCACGACGACTGCCTATTCGGTCGGCGACGCGATTACGCGTCAGCAGGCCGTGTTCCAGTCGCGGCTCACCGATCCGGTCGGATCCTACGCGGCGAATGCGTTCGGACTCCATGACATGCACGGCAACGCGGCCGAGTGGGTCGAGGATTGCTACAATTCAAACTATAGCGGGCTGCCCACGCACGGCGGGCCGGTGACCAGCGGCCAGTGCAGCCTCAGGCTCTATCGCGGCGGCGCCTATAGCGACGGGCCCAGTGTGCTGCGCTCCGCCAACCGCCGCCGCGCCTCGATGACGATCCGCGACGGCACGATCGGGTTCCGCGTGGCGCGGGAGATGAACTGATCGGCCGCGCGCCGGCGGCCGCTATCGCAAGGCCTGCAGGATGATGTCGCGCTGGGCGCGCCAGGCGGGCGCCTCTGGCGTGATGAGCTCAACATGGGCGGCGTCGGGAATTTCGTAAAGAACCGCCGCGTCGCCGGCGGCGCGCACTTCATCCGCATACTGACGGCCGAACCAGGGCGGCGCGATGCGGTCGTGCGCGGCGTTGACGATGTGATGGAAGACGCCGGCGGGCAGCAGCCGCGCGAGCGAGGTGTCGGCGTAGACGTCTGGGCGTTCGGCGCTCGCGCGCCCGACAAGCGCATCGATCACGGCCGCGCCGCAGCTCTGGTCGCCCAGCGCTTTGTTCGCTTCCAGATCGGGCAGGCCGCCGGCGCTGATGACCACTGCAATCGAGATTGGATCAGGGCGGTGGAGCGGGCTCGCGGCGGGGAGACGGTGGCGCGCGGCGAGCCAGGAGGCGAGGTGGCCGCCGGCCGAGTGGCCCTGCGCGACAAGCGGCTCGATCCTCAGACTGAAGCGCGGCGCATGCGCGCGCAGCGCGTCCGCGGCGGCCGCGACGTCGGCGAAGGTGCCGGGATAGCCGCCGCCCGCCTCATCGACGCCGCGATACTCGATGTTCCAGACTGCGACGCCGTGATCGCGGAGATCGGCGGCGATGTAGTTCATGATCGAGAGATCGGCGATCGCCTTGGTCCAGCAGCCGCCGTGGACCATCAGCACGGTCGGGTGGGGGCCGTCGCCCTTGGGCAGCCAGAGTTCGGCGAATTGCTGCGGGAGATCGCCATAGGCGATGCGATGATCCGCTTCCGGACGATCGCGTTCGAGAAGATCGGGCCAGGTCATGAGCGGCATGGACGCGGGCTCCTGCGGCGGGCGGGGCGAGGCGGCGGGCGCGCAGGCGGCAAGCGCGAGCATGATAAGCGCCGCGACGCGCCTCACCGCTCCTCCGTCACCAGAAAATTGCCGTGCAGCGCCGCGATGGGGGCCGCGCGTTCGTTCTGCCAGGCTTCGACGTGCACGTTGGCGATCCTTCGGCCGACGCGCACCATGCGCGCGCGGGCGAAGGCGTCGACCGGCTTTCCGGAGCGGAGATAGTCGATGGTGATGTCGATGGTCTTGGGCAGGCGCGTGAGGCGCGCGGCCACGCTCAGCTGCGCAAACGCCGTCAATTCCATGAAGGCGCCGACGGCGCCGCCATGGAGCGCCGGCAGCGATGGATTGCCGATCAGCGGCGGCTTGAACGGCATGACGAGCGTCAACTCATCGCCATGCGCCTCGGCGCGCACGCCGAGAAAGCGGGCGTACGGCAGGCGCGCAAGGATGACGTCGATATCGGGCGGCGGGGATGCGTCTTTGGACATGGTCAAGACTGGGCGGGGCGCGCGGTGAGCATGAACGCGCTCGTGGCGTTGGCGATGGGATCGCCTTCTTCGTCCTCGAAGGCGAGGGCGCGCACGAAGGCGATGGAGCGCGTGAGCTTGTAGCAATGCGCGCTGAGCGTGATCGTCCGGCCCGGCGTTGCGGCGCGCATGTAGTCGATCCGCAAATCGAGGGTGGCGACCGGGGTCAACTCATCCAGCGCGGCCATCGCCGCCATCCCACAGATTTGGTCGAGCGCGGCGATGATGACGCCGCCCGCGATCACGCCGGTCTCGGGATCGCCGATGAGATCCTCGCGATAGGCGATGCGGCCGACCGCCTTGGCGCGGGCGATCGCAACCACTTCGAAGCCGATGGCGACGGCGTGGGGCGTAAACTTCCCCATCATGTTCGCGGCGGTGCGCACAAAAGCGGGGGCGTCGTCGGCGATCTCGGGATCGGCTGGCATAAGGCTCTCTAAACACGTTTGCGTGCGCTTGCGAAGCCTGCCCCGAAGGCATGGCTTTCTGGGTTTCCCCGCGCCGGGAAATGGCTTTAGGCTCGCACCGCAAACCGATCGGACAGGACGGGCATGAACAAGCATGTGGCGATTAGCGCCGGGGACTGGGCGGGCGCGGCGGAGGCCGTGCTGGAGGACACGATCGCGCTCAGGCGCGCGATCCATCGGGAACCGGAGCTGGGGCTGCACACGCCCAAGACAGTCGCCAAAGTCGAGGCCGCGCTCGCCGGCCTGCCGCTGGAATTCAAGCGCGGGCGTTCGACCACCGGCCTGATCGCGATCCTGCGCGGCGCGAAGCCTGGGCGCACCGTGCTGCTGCGCGGCGACATGGACGCGCTGCCGATGCCGGAGGACACCGACCTGCCGTTCAAGTCGACGATCCCCAACACGATGCATGCGTGCGGGCACGATACGCACACCGCGATGCTCGCCTCGGCGGCGCGGCTGCTTGCGGCTAGGCGCGACGACCTGGCGGGAAGCGTGATGTTCATGTTCCAGCCGGGCGAAGAGGGCCATTTCGGCGCGCGCTACATGATCGAGGAAGGCATGCTCGATGATCCCGCGCCGGACGCCGCGTTCGCGCTGCACATCATGCCGAACGCGCCGGCGGGCATGTTCTCGGCCAAGGCCGGGCCGATGATGGCGTCGGCGGATCATGTGCACATCACCGTGCGCGGGCGTGGCGGGCATGCGTCGATGCCGCACGACGCGATCGATCCGATCCCGATCGCGGCTGAGATCGTGATCGCGCTGCAGACGTTCGTGACCCGCCAGATCAACGCGCACGATCCGGTGGTGATCACCATCGCCCGCGTGGACGCGGGCACGACGCACAATGTCGTGCCCGAAGCAGCCTATATGCTTGGCACCGTGCGCGCGGTCTCGGAAACAGCGCGTGCGAAAGCGCATCGCGGCATAAGGCAGGTGGCCGAGAACATCGCGCGCGCGCACGGCGCGACTGCGGAGGTGGAGATCGAGCCGGGCTTTCCCGTCACGGTCAATGACGCCGACGCCGTCCAGCATGCGGAAACGGCGATCACCGGCCTCTTCGGCGCCGAGGCTTGGCATCGGATGGCGTCGCCGATCATGGGGGCGGAGGATTTCTCCTACGTGCTCCATCGCGCCAAGGGCGCGATGATCTTTCTCGGCGTCTGCCCGGAAGGGCAGGACTTCAGGGGCGCTTGCCCCTGCCATTCGAACAAGATGGTGCTCAATGAGGCGATGATGGCGCGTGGGGTCGCGGTCCATTGCGCGCTCGCCGAGCGCTTCCTGCGGGAAGGGTTTTCTAACGCCTGAGGCGGCATTAGGGCTTAGACGCTTCCGCCCGTGGGAGAGGACGCCGTGCGCGCGCTCAATACACTTCGCCTGGTGCTCGCCGTCGTCGTGGGTCTCACCCTCGCCTCCGGCGCCGCCGGCTGCGCGAGCGGCGGGGGCGGCGGCGGAGGGGGCGGGATCTCGCCGCCGCCTCCCGCGCCTCCACCC
>JACAEE010000075.1 GCA_013389015.1 Hydrogenophilaceae bacterium
ACACCGGCGCGCCGGCGCGTTCGGCTTCGGCGAAGGCCGCGTTCGCCGCGTTGCGCACGTCGCCCCAGAACGGCGCCGAGGTCCAGCCGTCGTCGATCACGATCAGCGTGCGCCCGCCGCGCGTCTGCGCCTCGGCCGCCGCTTCCGGCGTCAGGCTCGGCCGCGCGAAGCCGATGATCGCCAGCGCGCACATCAGCGCCCGCAGCAGCACCAGCCACAGCGGCGCCCGCTCGCGCGATTGCTCGTCCGTCTGCAGGCCAAGCAGCAAGCGCAGCGGCGGAAACGCCCGCCGCTGCGGGGCCGGCGGCGTCGCGCGCAAGATGAAGAAGAGGAGCGGCAGCGCCGCCAGCGCCCAGAGCGCCAGCGGCGCGCCGAACGTGATCGGCCCCCAGGTCACAGTCCGCGCTCCGAAAGCGCGGCCGCAAGCAGCGCGAACACCGGCGCCGCGGGATGATCGGTGCGGTGCGTCACGAGCAGGAAGCCCAGCGCCCGCGCCATCTCGCGCAGACTGCGCCGGTGCGCCGCGAGCCGCTCGGCGAATGCCTCTCGCGCGTGCTCGGCGCGTCCGAGCACGATTTCGCTGCGCCCGCCGAGTTCATGGAAGAGCGTGCGCCCGGAATAGGGGAAGTCCTCTTCCGCCGGATCGCAGATCATGAGACAGGCGCCGCTCGCGCCCGCCGCGGAGAGCGTCGCCAGGCGATTGCGCCAGGCGTCCACCGGCTCGTAGAAGTCGCTGCACACGATGATGCAGGCGCGTGTGCGCGGCGCCTCCGGCGCCGGCGCGCGCTGCGCAGCGAGATCAAGCGCGCACTGATCGACGGCGCGCGGCCCCGCGCGCGACGGCGCGCCTAAAGCGCCCACGCGTTCCCCGCCGCGCGCAAACAGCGTCGCCAGCGCCAGGCTCACCACCAGCGCGCGCCGCTTCTTCGTCGGCAGGCGCTCCTCGGAGCGCCAATCGAATCCAGGATTGGGATCGAGCCAAAACGCCGCGGTCTGCGCCGCCTCCCGTTCGCGCTCGCGCACATAGAGCCGTTCGCCGCGCGCGCTGCGGCGCCAATCCACCAGCCGCGCGCCGTCCTCGGGGCGATGATCGCGATATTGCCAGAACGCTTCGCCCTGGCCGGCGCGCCGGCGCCCGTGCTGGCCCGGCGCGGCCGCGGCCAGGCGCCGCGCTTCCAGCAACACGCCCGGCAGATCCCCCGCCAGCGCGGCCGCCTCGTTTCGCGTCTGCTCCGTCACGCGAGATGATCCGTACGCGCATTATCCCCCGCCCCGGGGGGCGGGGGTAGGGGGAGGGGGCGCTCAGGATGAAGCGCCACGTCTTGCACGCCCCCCATCCCTACCCTTCCCCCGAGGGGGAAGGGACCTGCGTGGGCTCGAAGCGCGCCGCACGCACGCGCGGCCGTCACGCCGCCCCTCATGCGGCTCTGGCCGCGAGATCGTCCACGAGGCTGTCGATGTCGAGCCCTTCGGCGCGCGCGCCGAAGGAAAGCTGCATGCGGTGCACCAGCGCCGGACGCGCCAGCGCCGCCACATCGTCGAGCGCCGGCGCAAGGCGCCCGCGCAGGAGCGCGCGCGCCCGCGTCGCCAGCATCAAGGCCTGGCCCGCGCGGGGCCCCGGCCCCCACGCCACATGCTGGTTCACCCGCGGATCGACGCTCGAGCCCGGCCGCGCCGAGCGCACCAGCTGCAGGATCGCTGCAAGCACCTTTTCGCCCACGGGCATGCGCCGCACCAGGGTCTGCAGCGCGATCACCGAAGGCGCGTCGAGCACCTTGAGCGGCGCCGCTTCGCCGACGCCCGTCGTCTCCACGATGATCCGCCGTTCCGTCTCGCTGTCGGGATAGGGCACGTCGATCTGCAACAGGAACCGGTCGAGCTGCGCTTCCGGCAGCGGATAGGCGCCCTCGTGCTCGATCGGGTTCTGGGTCGCGAGCACGTGGAAGGGGGTGGGCACGTCATAGGCCGTCCCCGCCACCGTCACGTGCCGCTCCTGCATCGCCTGCAGCAGCGCCGATTGCGTGCGCGGGCTGGCGCGGTTGATCTCGTCGGCCATCAAGAGCTGGGTGAACACCGGGCCTTTGACGAAGCGGAAGCGGCGGCGCCCGGCTTCGTCCTGGTCGAGCACCTCGGAGCCCAATATATCGGCGGGCATGAGATCGGGCGTGAACTGCACCCGGGCCCAGTCGAGCCCCAGCACCGTGGCCATCGCGGCCACCAGCCGCGTCTTGGCCAGCCCTGGCGCCCCGACAAGCAGCCCATGGCCGCCCGCCAGCACGCAGGCGAGGGCGAGCTCCACCACCCGGTCCTGGCCGAACACGGCTTTGGCGATCTCGCTGCGCGCCTGGGCGAGGAGGGCGCCGGCGCGTTCGGCGTCGGCGGCGAGCTGGGCGTCTGACATCGTGGCGGGACCGCTCATGCGCGCCAGACAGAGGCGCTTGGGGGCGAAATTAGGGCGCGCGCGATGAGCGGTGAAAGCCAATCGTTCGAGGCGTTCATAGCGGCGCTGCAACGCGCCGCGGGGGCGAACCGCGCCGCCCCGCCCGTGCATTTGTGGAACCCGGCCTATTGCGGCGAGGCCGGCTTCGAAATCCTCAAGGATGGGACCTGGAAGCACGAGGGCGTGCGCATCACCCGCGCGCCGATGGTGCGCCTGTTCGCCTCCATCCTGCGCAAGGACGAGGACGGCTGCACCTATCTCGTCACGCCGGCGGAGAAGATCCGCGTCGAGGTGGAGGATGCGCCCTTTCTGGCGGTCCGCGCCGACCGCAGCGCCGACGGCAAGGCGATCGCCTTCACCACCAATGTCGGCGACGTCGTGACGGCAGGCCCGGACAATCCTATCCGCGTCGAGACCGATGCGGACGGCGCCCCGCGCCCCTATGTCCTCGTCCGCGGCCGGCTCGAAGCGCGCATCCTGCGTGCGCCGTTCTACGAGTTGGTGGGGTGGGCCGAGGAGAACGGGGGCGTGCTGAGCGTGGAGAGCCTGGGCGCGCGCTTCGCATTGGGGCGCGCCGATGGACTTTGAGGATTTTCTGGGCCGGCTGGAGACGCGCCTCGATCCGCTCGGCGCGCCGGCCGGCCCGGCGGGGCGCAGCGATTTCGATCTCGATCCCGGCTTCGCCCCGGCGGACGATCGGGTGCTGAAGGCTGCAGCGGTGCTTGCCGCCATCGTGCGCCGCCCGGCGCGGTGGACCATGCTGTTCACCGAGCGCGCCGAGGATCTCCCCAGCCATCCCGGCCAGGTGTCGTTCCCCGGCGGGCGCGTCCAGCCGGGGGAGACGGCGGTGGAGGCGGCGCTCCGCGAGGCGGAAGAGGAACTCGGCGTTTCACGCGCGCTGTTCACCCCGCTCGGCGCCTGGGAGCCCTACGAGACCGGCACCGGCTATCGCATCACGCCGATCGTGGCCTTGATCGAGCCGGGCTTTGCGCTCGCGCCCGATCCGCGCGAAGTCGCCGGCGTGTTCGAAACGCCGTTGAGCTTTCTGATGAACCCCGCCAATCACGAGGTGCGCAAAGCGATCTGGCAGGGGCGCGAACGGACCTATTACGCCATGCCGCACGACGGAAAGTTCATCTGGGGCGCCACCGCCGGCATGATCCGCGCGCTCTATGAGCGGCTCTACACATGAAGATCGCCGCCGACTGGCTCACGCGCCCGCAGACCAAGCGCGTCGTCGCTGCGCTCGATGCTGCGCGTGCGGGCGCCTCGCGCTTCGTCGGAGGCTGCGTGCGCAACGCGGTGATGGGGCTGCCGGCGGACGACATCGACATCGCCACGCAACTCACCCCCGACCAAGTGATCGCCGCCGGCAAGGCGGCGAACCTCGCGGCGGTTCCCACCGGAATCGAGCACGGCACCGTCACGCTCGTCGCCGATCACATTCCGTACGAAGTCACCACGCTGCGCCGCGACGTGTCCACCGACGGGCGCCGCGCCACTGTGGCTTTCACCGAGGATTGGAGCGAGGACGCGCAGCGCCGCGACTTTCGCCTGAACGCGCTCTACGCCGATCCCGACGGAACGATCCGCGATCCCACCGGCGGCGGCGTCGACGACGCCAAGGCCGGCCGCGTCATCTTCATCGGCGACGCCGATCAGCGCATCCGCGAAGATTATCTCCGCATCCTGCGCTTCTTTCGCTTCAGCGCCTGGTACGCCAACGCGATCGACGCGGCCGGCCTCGCCGCGTGCGCGCGCAACATCGCCGGTCTCGACGGCCTCTCCGCCGAGCGCGTGTGGAAGGAGACCAAGAAGCTCTTCGCCGCCGCCGATCCGCGCGCCGCGTTCGCGGCGATGCAGGAGGCGGGCGTCGCCGCGCGCGCGTTGCCCGAATTGACCCAAGCCGAACGCCTCACCCGCCTCATTGCGCTGGATGCGGACAATTTCCTGCCGGCCGATTGCATGACCCGCATCGCCGCCGGCCTCGCGGATCAGGCCGCCGCGCGCGCGCTCGCTTCGCGCCTCAAGGTCTCGAACGAGGAGCGCGCCCGTCTTGTTTCCGCGCTCGGCGCTTCGCCGCGCGTGGTGTGCTACATGTCGGTGCGCGAAGTGCATCGCGCGCTCTATGCGCTTGGCGCGGAAACGTTCGCCGATCGCGTGAAGCTCGGCTGGGCCGCGGACCCGCGCAGCAAAGCCGTGCCGCTCTGGCGCATGCTGCTGGAGCAGCCGAAGGTCTGGCCGATCCCGAAACTCCCGTTGACCGGCGAAGACGTCATCGCCGCCGGCGTCCCGCGCGGGCCGCTCTTGGGGCAGGTGCTGCGCGAAGTGGAGCACTGGTGGATCGACGCCGACTTCCCCGACGACAAACTCTCCATCGCCGAACGCCTGAAAGCAGTGGTGCAGGGGCTGACGCCTTAATCGCGCCGGAAGCCCCTCTCGCTCCCCCTTTCAGGGGGAGAATGGGGCGGCGCCAACAGAGTCCCCCCCTGAAAGGGGGAGCTAGAGGGGGTCAGCGCTGGGCGCCCCGCGAAACCCTAAGGCCACCGCACTTCCGGCGGCATGGAGGAGAGGATGCTCTCCACGTTGCCGCCGGTCTTCAGCCCGAACAGCGTGCCGCGGTCATAGAGCAGATTGAACTCCACATAGCGCCCGCGCCGAATGAGCTGCTCTTCGCGGTCCTTCGGCGTCCAGGGCGTATTCATCCGTTTACGGATGATCGCGGGATAGATGTCCAGGAAGGCCCGCCCCACATCCTGCGTGAACGCGAAATCGTTCTCCCAATTTCCGCTATTGTGATGGTCGTAGAAGATCCCGCCGACCCCGCGCGGCTCGTTGCGGTGCGGCAGGAAGAAGTACTCGTCGCACCACTTCTTGTACTTCGCATAGAGCTCCGCCCCATGCGGCGCGCACGCGCGCCGGTAGGCGTCGTGGAAGGCCGCCGCATCCTCGAATTCGGCGTTGCGCTGATAGTCCTGCGTCGGGGTGAGATCGCCGCCGCCGCCGAACCACCATTGCGTCGTCACCAGATGCCGCGTGTTCATGTGCGCGCACGGGACATGCGGATTGCGCATGTGCGAAATGAGCGAAACGCCGCTCGCCCAGAACCGCGGGTCGTCCGGATCGGCGCCCTTCACTTGCGCCGCGAAATCCTTGGAAAGCCGGCCGTGCACCGTGCTCACATGCACGCCCACCTTCTCGAACAGGCGGCCGCGCATGATCGCGGCGACGCCGCCGCCGTCGCCGGCGGCCCCGCGCGTCCAGGGCGTGCGTACGAACCGCCCGGGCGGCCCCGGATAGAGCGCGGGGTCGGCCGCGTCCTCCAGCGCCTCGAACGCCGCGCAGAGGTCGTCCCGCAGCCGCTCGAACCACGCCTGCGCCTGCGCCTTGCGCGCTTCGATCTCACTCACCGTTCCGCCTCCAGGTCGTCGATTGCGCCCGTTTGCCGCATCGCCTCATAGAGCGCGAGCGCCCCGGCGGTCACCACGTTGAGCGACCGCGCGCCCGCCGCCATCGCTATCCGCACCCGCGCGTCCGCGGCTTGATGCACCTCAAGCGGCGCCCCCGCGCTCTCGCGTCCGAGGATGAGCGTATCGTCGCGGGCGAACGAAAAGCGATCAAGCCGCGCCGCCCCGTCGGTTTCAATCAGCACCAGGCGCCCTTCGGCCCGGGCCGGATGCGCCAGGAAGGCCCGGAAGCTCGCATGCCGCTCGATGCGCGCCTGCGCCCCGTAATCCAGCGCCGCCCGCTTGAGGCTTTTGTCCGTGAGCGGAAAGCCGCACGGCTCGATCACGTCGAGAACCGCGCCAAGGCAGGCGCACACTCGGATCGCCGCGCCGAGATTCTGGGGGATGTCCGGTTGATAGAGCGCCAGGCGCACGTTACGACCGCCGCGGAATCGATTTGGATTTCGAGGTGGGATTCGGGCGTGGGCGGGGCGGCGCTGCGGCGCTACGCCGCTCGCGCGCTGGGCCGACCTCCATTAGCTTCCGCTCCGCCGAAAGCCCGCCTTCCGCGGCTTGCGGCCGCGAGCGAACGGAGAAAGAAGCGTGGCCGAAACGACTGCTGATGCGGCCGACGCGCCGCATGACGCGCACGACGCGCCCAGCCGGCGCGACTTCATCTATGTGGCGGCCGGCGCGGTCGGCGCCGTGGGGACGATCGCCGCCATCTGGCCGCTGATCGATCAGATGAACCCGGCCGCCGACACCCGCGCGATGGCCACCACCGAGATCGATCTCGCCGCGCTCCAGGAAGGCCAGCAGATCGTCGCCACCTGGCAGGGCAAGCCGGTGTTCGTGCGCCACCGCACCGCCGCCGAGATCGCCGCCGCCCGGCGCGACGACTACGCCCCGCTGAAAGACCCCGCCACCGACGCCTCCCGCCTGGTCCAGGCCGACGGCAAGCCGGGCAATCCGGCGTTCCTCGTACTTCAGGCCTCCTGCACGCATCTGGGCTGCGTGCCCACGTTCGCCGCCGGCGATTATCGCGGCTGGATGTGCCCCTGCCATGGCTCGCACTACGACACCTCCGGCCGCATCCGCCGCGGCCCTGCGCCGCTCAATCTCGCGGTCGCGCCGTACGTGTACCTGACCGAAACCTCCATCCGCATCGGCTGACGCATGTCTGGACCTTCGACCTACCAACCCAAGAACGGGTTCACGCGCTGGCTCGACGCGCGCCTGCCGGTGATGCGCCTGGTGCACGACAGCTTCGTCGCCTACCCGACGCCGCGCAATCTCAACTATTGGTGGACGTTCGGCGCGATCCTGAGCTTCTGCCTGGCGGTGCAGATCGTCACCGGGATCATCCTGGCGATGCACTATGTCGGCCATGTCGATCTGGCCTTCGCCAGCGTCCAGCGCATCGATCGCGACGTGCCGTACGGCTGGCTGATCCAGAACATCCATTCCGTCGGCGCCTCGATGTTCTTCCTGGCCGTCTACATCCATATGTTCCGCGGCCTCTATTACGGCTCCTACAAGGCGCCGCGCGAGATCCTCTGGATCCTCGGCTGCATCATCTATCTGCTGATGGTCGCCACCGCCTTCCTCGGCTACTCGCTGCCGTGGGGGCAGATGAGCTTCTGGGCCGCCACCGTCATCACCAATCTGATCGGCGCCCTGCCGGTGGTGGGCGAGTCGATCAAGAACTGGCTGATGGGCGGCTTCGCCATCGACAATCCCACGCTCACCCGCTTCTTCTCGCTGCACTACCTCCTGCCGTTCGTCATCGCCGGCGTGGTGATCCTGCACATCTGGGCGCTGCACGTCTCGGGGCAGAACAATCCCGCCGGCGTCGATCCCAAGGATGAGAGCGACACGGTGCCCTTCACGCCGCACGCGACGATGAAAGATCTGTTCGCGCTCACGGTGTTCCTCATCCTGTTCGCGATCTTCGTGTTCTACATGCCCGACAGCCTCGGGCACCCGGACAATTACATCCCCGCCAATCCGGTGGTGACGCCGCCGCACATCGTGCCCGAATGGTACCTCTTGCCGTTCTACGCGATCCTGCGCGCCATCGATTTCAATGTCGGCCCGATCGATTCCAAGCTCGGCGGCGTCATCTTGATGTTCGCTTCGATCGCGATCCTGTTCGTGCTGCCCTGGCTCGACACGTCGAAGATCCGTTCGATGCGCTACCGCCCGGTGGCGCGCCAGTTCTTCCTGATCTTCGTCGCCGTGTGCATCGCGCTCGGCTGGTGCGGCCAGATGAACCCGTCCTATTCCATGTTCACCGCTGGCGAGTTCCGCGCCGGCCTGCACTGGGTGGAGGGCGGCCAGAGCATCCAGCGCGCGGTCACCGCCGAGTCCGAGCGCCGCGCCGGGGCGACGTTCGAGGAGGCGGCCGAAGCGATGAAGGCCGAGGGCGCCCAGATCGTCATGGTCGACCGCTCCTCGCCCACCGACGCGACGCTCACCGCCATCAGCGGCGGCCAGCTGCGCGAGGCGGAGCTCACCGCCCACTCGCTCGACGAGCTCGAAGCCCAGATTGCAGAGCGCAAGGCGGCGCTCGGCGCCGCGGGCGTTCCCTATGTCGAGATCGAGCGCAACCTGCCGTTCGAGTTCACCGTCACCCGCTTCGCGCAGATCCTGACGGCGTACTATTTCCTGTTCTTCCTCGTCATCCTGCCGCTCCTGGGCCTGCGTGAAACGCCGGGCCGCGTGCCGGAGACGATCGCCAAGTCCATCCGGGGGGCCGCGTGATGAAGCTGCGCTCGTTGTGGGTCGCGGTGTTCGCCGCGCTCGCCTTTCTCGCTGCGCCGGCGCTGGCGGCGGAGGACGCCGAGCATCCGCCGGCCGTCGCCTGGAGCTTCGAGGGCCCGTTCGGCAAGTATGACGTGAACGCTGTGCAGCGCGGCTTCCTCGTCTATCAGACGGTCTGCGCGACCTGCCATTCGCTCAACCATCTCTCCTACCGCAATCTCGGCGAACCCGGCGGGCCGTACGAAGCCTCCTGGGTGATGAACGAGGAGACGGGCGAGCGTGAGATCGAGCTCGGCGCCGGCCATGGCCGCCGCGTCGATCCCAACGAGAACCCTTATGTCCGCGCCATCGCCGCCGCCGTGATGATCCGCGACATCGACCGCGAGACGGGCGAGGAGACCGAACGCGCCGGGCGCCCCTCTGATCGGTTCCGCAATCCGTACCGCAACAGCGCCGCGGCCGCGGCCGCGAACGGCGGCGCGATCCCGCCGGATCTGTCGGTCATCAATCTCGCGCGCAAGGGCGGCGCAGACTATATCCGCGCCATTCTGCTGGGCTACACCGGCGAAGAGCGCGAAGGCCGCTATGTGAACCGCTATTTCTCCGGCGGCCTGATCGGCATGCCGAGCCCGCTCACGCAGGCGGGCATGGTCGCCTACGAGGACGGCACGGAGGCCACCATCGAGCAGATGGCGACGGACGTGACCCATTTCCTGCAATGGGCCTCTGATCCGCATATGGCGGCGCGCAAGGAGATGGGCCTGGTGGTGATGGTGTTCCTCATCATCCTCGCCGCGCTCACCTATCTCGCCTACAAGAACGTCTGGCGCGACGTGAAGCACTGAACGCTCCGCGCGCCGGGAGGCGCGCAATGTGGAAGCTCGGGATCATCGGCGGGTCGGGGCTTTATGACATCCCGGGCGTCGAGGGCGCCTGGCGCACGGTCGATACGCCCTGGGGTTCGCCTTCCGATCAGCTGTTCGAGGGCGCGCTCCACGGGGTCGATCTCGTGTTCCTGCCGCGGCATGGCCGCGGGCACCGACTTTCGCCAACCCACGTCAATTACCGCGCCAATATCGACGCGCTGAAACGCGCCGGCTGCACCGACGTGCTCTCTTTGTCCGCCTGCGGATCGTTCCGCGAAGACCTGGCGCCCGGGACGTTCGTGCTCGTCGATCAATATGTCGACCGCACCTTCGCGCGCGAGAAGAGCTTCTTTGGACAAGGGCTCGTGGCGCACGTCTCGATGGCTCATCCCGTCTGCCCGCGGCTCTCTGCGCTGGCCGCCTCCGCCGCGCGCGCCGCCGGCGCGCCGGTGCGCGAAGGCGGGACCTATCTCGCCATGGAGGGCCCGCAATTCTCCACGCTGGCGGAATCGAAGCTCTACCGGAGCTGGGGCATGGACGTGATCGGCATGACCGGCATGCCGGAAGCCAAGCTCGCGCGCGAAGCTGAACTCCCCTACGCCTGCGTCGCCATGGTGACGGACTATGATTGCTGGCGCGAGGAGAGCGAGGCGGTGTCGGTCGCCAACGTTCTCGAAGTCCTCCACGCCAACGCCGCCAAGGCCAAGGCCCTTGTCGCGCACCTGGTGGAGACGCTTGCGCAGACCCCGCGGGCGCCGTCCCCGATCGACGCCTGCCTCGACCACGCGCTCATCACCGCGCCCGATGCGCGCGATCCCGCGCTCGTGGCCAAGCTCGACGCCGTCGCCGGCCGCGTGCTGAAACGCTAGAGCGTGTTGCGATCAAACGGATTCATTCTCTCCTCCCTCATTCCGGGCGAACCCCGGACTTGATCCGGGGGGAGACCCGGAAACCAGCGGCGAAGGCGCGGCGCTCGACGCGCTTCTGGGTTCCGGCTCTCCGCGTTGCTCCGCAACGCGGCGGCCGGAATGAGGGAAGGTGATCCTGGCTGATCGCAACAAGCGCTAGGTCGCGCGCGAAGCGGCGCGGGCGCGCTGAGAAGAAATCAGACCAGTTCCGTCTGCTTGCTGATGATCTTGCCGACGAGGCCGTATTCGACGGCCGCTTCCGGGCTCATCCAATAGTCGCGGTCGGTGTCGGCCTTGATCCGCTCAAGCGGCTGGCCGGTGGCGGCGGCGAAAATCTTGTTGAGGCGCTCGCGCATGCGAATGATCTCGCGCGCCTGGATCTCGACGTCGCTGGCCATGCCGCCGATGCCGCCGCGCGGCTCATGCAGCAGGAAGCGCGTGTTGGGCAGGCAGTAGCGCTGCGCCTTGGGCACGGCGCAATAGATGAGCGCCCCCGCGCTCGCCACCCAGCCGGAGCCCAGCATGTTCACCTTCGGGCGGATGAACTTGACGACGTCATGGATCATGTCGCCGCTTTCGACATGCCCGCCGGGGGAGGAGATGAGGAAGGTGATCGGATCGTCGCTTTCGCCGGCGAGCGCGAACAGCCGCTCGGCCACGGTCTTGGCCTGCTTGTCGTTCACCTCGCCGGTCAGCATCACCACCCGCGATTTGAACAGCGCCTTCTCCACCAGCGCCGGCGGCCCGGCGTCGTTCGCGGGCTTGGGGTCTTGGTCGTCGAGGCGGGCCATTGTCGTCTCCCTGGGGGTGTGGGAGGTGAGTTAGGACGCTTCGGGGCCTTTTCCTAGCCCCGCCCGGCGCCGCCTCAAGGATCCCGCCCTTGGACCTTTCCGCCCACATCCGCTCGATCCCGGACTATCCCAAGCCCGGCATCCTCTTCCGCGACATCACCACGCTCTTGGCGGACGCCCGCGCCTTCCGCCGCGCCGTGGATGAGCTGGTCCAGCCCTTCGCCGGGCGAAGGATCGCCAAGGTGGCGGGGATCGAGGCGCGCGGCTTCATCCTGGGCGGGGCGGTGGCGCACCAGCTCTCCGCCGGCTTCCTGCCCGTGCGTAAGAAAGGCAAGCTCCCGGCCGAGACGCTGCGCCAGACCTATGCGCTCGAATACGGAACCGACGAAGTTGAGATCCATGCCGACGCCGTCGCGCCCGGCGAGACGGTGCTGCTGATCGACGATCTCATCGCCACCGGCGGCACCGCGGAAGCCGCGATCACATTGCTCCGGCGCGCAAACGCCGACGTCGTCGGCGCCGCCTTCGTCATCGATCTTCCCGATCTCGGCGGCTCAAAACGCATCGAGGCGATGAACGTCCCCGTCCAAAGCCTCGTCAGCTTCCCGGGGCATTGAGGCTATCCCCGCGCTGCTGCGCCGTTCTCTCGCGCTGCCTCATTCCGGGTCTCCCCCTAGCGAAAGCGAGGGGGAGACCCGGAAGCCAGGGGGATGATCGCGCTGGGCGCTCGCTCCTGGATTCCGGATCTGCGCATTGCTACGCAATGCTCCGGCCGGAATGAGGGAGGAGTCGAGATTCGTTTGTATACGGAGAATAGTGTTGAGCGCGCGTGGGCTGGAATCACAAGAAGACGCGCCCAAGCGCGCCGGTGATGCCAATCGGCGCGCCTTGACGACGGGGTCTCCGTCGCGGCGCCGGCGCGCCAAGGAAAATTCACCCGTGATGCACGGCTTCGATCTTGTGCCCATCGGGATCGCGCACGAAGGCGGCGTAGTAGCTTGGATGATATTCCGTCCGCAGGCCCGGCGCGCCGTCTTCGATCCCGCCTTGCTCGAGCGCGGCGAGATAGAAGGCGTCCACCGCTTCGCGCGAGGGCGCCCGGAACGCCACATGCGTGCCGTTTCCGCTCGACGCCGTCTGCATGTTGATCGGCAGCTGCACCCAGAACGCGGGATGCTCCGCGCCATAGCCGACGCCCACCAGCATTCCGTTGATCTCCACCGGCATCACCGGCTTCATCGCGAGCGGCGCCAGCACGGCGTCATAGAAGCGCTTGGCGCGCTCCATATTGGAGACGCCGAGAGAGATGTGATCAAGGGCCATGAGCCGCTCCCGCAAATGCGATCAGGTATGCGCGTTGAAATGGTCGAGCGTGCGCGCGAGCGCAAGGTCGCAGCTCTCGGCGTGATAATCCGCGCTCTCCTTCCGGCAGAAGCCGTGGCCTGCGTCATAGAGATAAACCGGAACGTCCGGGAAGGCGGCGCGCACCTTGTCGACCTCCGCCATCGGGATCGCCGCGTCATGCTTGCCGTAATGCAGAATGATCGGAACGCGCGGCGGCGCATCGAGCAGCATATTGATCATCCGCCCGTAGAATCCGCTCGCCGCGGAGAGCCCGGTGCAGCGCTGCGCAGCGAGCCAGCTCATCGCGCCGCCATAACAGAAACCGGTCACGAACACCGGCGGCGCGAGCGCATCGATCGCCGCCTGAAGATCGCCGGCGACCTGCGCCATGGGCGAGGCCATCACCGCGTCGCGCCCCTTGGCGATCCCCTCGGCGTCGTGGGCCGCGTGGAAATTCCTCTCGATGCGGTCGAACAGCGCCGGCGCCAGCGCTTCGAACCCGGCCGCTGCAAAACGGCGGCTCACGTCCAGGATGTGGTCGGTGACGCCGAATATCTCCTGGATCACCACCACGCCGCCCTTGCGCGCGCCGATCGCCGGCGTGCGCGCCGCGTCCAGCGAGAACCCGTCATGCTTGGAAATCAGCGTATCCATCCCGCGCTCCGCTGAAAGTGATGCCGAAACAACCGCCCGTTCGTCCAGGCGCCCTTGCGCAGGCGCGCGACGCGCCCTCAAGCTGAGCGGGTGCCGAATAGCACGGATGCGATGCGCGCCGCCATGCGCATGACCGCCTCTCGCCGCGGGGTCCTCGCGGCGGCGCTCTCGTGCGCCTGGGCGCCGGCCGCGCGCGCCGGGCCGCCTGTCCCGGGGTCCGAGGCGGTCGAAGCCGATCTCGATCTCGTCGGCCGCTTTACCGCGCCGGTGCATGTGAACGGGATCGGACCCTTCCGGTTCATCGTCGACACCGGGGCGAACCGATCGGCGCTCTCGCGCGCGCTTGCGGAGCGCTTGGCGCTGCCGTCGGCGGGAGAGGGGCCGGTGCACGCCTTCACCGGGGTCTTCACCGCGCCGCTCGCACGAGTGGCGTCGCTGCGCTCGGGCGCGCTCGAGATGAACAATCTCGACCTGCCGATCATCGCGCCGCGCATGCTCGCGCGCGCCGACGGGCTCCTCGGCGTCGACGGCATGACCGGGCGGCGGCTCGTCTTCGATTTCAACGATGACGAGATTCGCATCGAGGACGCGACGCGGTCGTTGCGCGGCGGCGGCTGGGGCGCGATCCAGGCTGAGCGCCGGTTCGGCAATCTCATCGTCGCCGACGGCGAAGTGGGCCGCATCGCCGTGCGCATGATCGTCGACACCGGCGCCAATCAGAGCTTCGCCAATCCGCCGCTGCGCGACGCCTTGCGCACCCGCGGCGCGCGCGTCCAGGCGGTCACCGGCACGCGCCTGCTCGCCGCCGGCGCGGCGCCGATCGTGCTCGACGAGGCGATCTTCATCCCGCGCATCGCGTTCGACGGCATGGAGCTCCTCAACGTCGTCGCCTATGTCGATGATCTCTACATCTTCCAGCTCTGGAATCTCGCCGAGACGCCGACGCTCGTGCTCGGCATGGATCTGATCACGCAGGTGCGCGGGCTGGCGGTCGATTATGCGCGCGGGATCATTCATTTCCGCGGCCGCGCCGCTGCGCCTGTGCGGGTGGGGGCCAGTACGCGGGGCGTGTTCTGAGCGCTCAAGCGGGATCGCGGAACAGCCGCCCGCGTTCGACCCAGAGCAGCGCTGCGATCGAGAGCGCGCCCATGATCGCCATGCCGGCTATGAACGGCAGCGCCGTGCCGTCATAGAAGCGGCCGATTACCCCGCCGATCGCCGCGCCGACAGACGCCGTGAACGCGCCATAGAGCGCCGAGGCCGAACCCGCGATCCGACCCACCGGCTCCATCGCGAGCGCATTGAAATTGCCGGCGATCAGTCCAAATCCGATGAGCGCCGCGATGAGCAGAAGGAGGAACGTCCAGAACGAATGCACGCCGGCCGCGAGCACCAGAGCATGCGCGGCCGAGATCAGCGTGAACCAGAGGATCATCGTGTGCGAGATCCGGCGCATGCCGAGGCGCATGACCAGGCGCGAATTGAGATAGGCGCCTGCGGTGATCGCAACCGCCACCGACGCGAACGCGAGCGGAAAGGCCGCGCCGAGGCCATAGGTGTCGACGAAAATCTGTTCAGACGCCGCGATGTAGGCGAACAGGCACGCCGTCAGGCATGTCGTCGCGATCATGTACCAGAAGGTCGTTCGCTCGCGCAGGACGGCGGCGTAGGCGCGCGCGATCGCGCGCGGACCGAACGCGATCCGATTCTCCCAGGCGAGCGTTTCCGGAAGCCGCGTCATCGTCCAGGCGAGAACGGCGATGGTGTAGATCAGCAGCGCGCCGAAGATCCACCGCCATTCCGCGACGAAGAGAACGAGCTGTCCCACGCCCGGCGCCGCGATCGGCACGATCATGAACACCGTCATCGCCATCGACATGATTTGCGCCATCCGCCGCCCGGAGCAGAGATCGCGCACGACGGCCGTCGCGATCACGCGCGTGGCGGCCGCGCCCACGCCTTGCAGCGCCCGCGCCGCGAGCAGCAGCTCGAACCGCGGCGCGACCACGCACAGCATGGTCGAAAGCGCGAAAATCGTCAGCGCGCCAAGCAGCACAGAGCGGCGCCCGTAGGCGTCGGCCAACGGCCCGTAGACCAGCTGCGCGATCCCGAAGAACACCACATAGATGACCACGACGAGCTGCCGGTCGTTGGCGTTGGCGAGCGCGTATTCGGCGCTGATGTCCGGCAGCGCCGGCAGCATGATGTCGATGGCGAGCGCATTGAGCGCTGACAGCGCGGCCACCATGAAGACCAGTTCGACCGTGGAGAGCGGCGCACGCGCGTTCGCAGCGGGAGGCGGCAGCGCCTCACGCATTGAAACGGAAATGCATCACATCGCCTTCCTGGACGACATAATCCCTGCCTTCAAGCCGCATCCGGCCCGCTTCCTTGGCGCCGGCCTCGCCGCCGTATTTCACGAAATCGGCGTAGGAGATCGTCTCGGCCCGGATGAAGCCTTTTTCGAAATCGCCATGGATCACGCCCGCCGCCTTCGGCGCCGTCCAGCCTTTGTGGATCGTCCACGCGCGGGCTTCCTTCGGCCCGACGGTGAAATAGGTTTGCAGTCCAAGCAGCCGGTATCCGGCATGGATGAGCTTATCGAGGCCGGGCTCTTCGAGCCCCGCGGCCGCGAGATATTCCTTTTGCTCATCGTCGTTCAGCGCCGCGAGATCGGCCTCCATCTGCGCGCAGATCACCACGCATTCGGCGCCTTCGGCTTTCGCCCGCGCTTCCACCTGCGCCGAGTGTTCATTGCCGGAGGCCGCATGCGCTTCATCGACATTGCACACATAGAGCACCGGCAGGCTCGTCAGCAGCTGCAGCTGCTGAAACGCGCTCTCTTCCTCCGGGGCCCGTTTGGCAAGCCGCGCCGGTTTGCCGTCCTCCAGCAACGCCTTCGCCCGCAGCACGAGCTCGAGCGTGAGCTTGGCCTCTTTGTCCCCGCCCTTGGCCTTCTTCTCCAGATTGAGGACGCGCTTCTCCAGGCTTTCCAGATCCGCCAGCATCAGCTCGGTCTCGACCGTCTCCAGATCCGCGATCGGATCAATCCGGTTTTCCACATGGGTGATGTCGTCGTTCTCGAAGCAGCGCAGCACATAGGCGATGGCGTCGCATTCGCGGATATTGGCGAGGAACTGGTTGCCGAGCCCCTCGCCCTTCGAGGCGCCGCGCACCAGGCCGGCGATGTCCACGAAATTCATCCGTGTCGGGATGATCTCCTTGGACTTGGCGATCTCCGCCAACACTTTCAGCCGCGGCTCCGGCATCGCGACTTCGCCGACATTCGGCTCGATCGTGCAGAACGGATAGTTCGCCGCTTGCGCCTGCGCGGTCCGCGTCAGCGCATTGAAAAGAGTGGACTTGCCGACATTCGGCAGCCCCACGATCCCGCACTTGAAGCCCATGAAATCCTCTGGTCAGAGCGCGCCGAGCACGTCTTCCGGCGCTGTTTTGAACGGATCGATGATTTTAACGCCCTCGATCACCGGCGCGGCTTGGGTATCCTCGGTCAAGAGATGCGAACACTGCGCCGCGGCGGCCGACGCAATAAGCAGCGCGTCCCACCAGGCGGCTTTCCACCTTTGCTCGATCTTAAGCGCCGCTTCGGTTTCCCGCCGCGTGAGCGGGGCGTCGCAGACCGTCAACCACGGATCCAGCAATCGCTCCGCGTCATGGCCTGGGACGCCGAGTTTTTTTCTGAGGACGTTGTGCGCCTCGTTGATCACCTGCGGGCTGATCGTGATGGAGCGATGCGCCGCCATCGCGCTCACCCACGCGTGGCAGCGGGCTTGTCTGATCGGATCGCGATTGTCCAGCGTGTAGATCACGACGTTCGTGTCCACCAGGATACGGACGGTCATAGATCTCCTCGCGATTGAACCTATAGGGCTCGCCTTCCAGGCGCACGGCGCTGGCCATTTCCAGGAACTGCTTCATCGCGGCGACTTGCGCCGCCTTGAGCCGCTCCTGCTCCTCGCCGATCAAGTCGGCGAGGTAGCGCGAGAGGCTCTTGCCGGCGCGATCGGCCTCGGCGCGGGCGCGCGCCAGGAGCTCGTCATCAAGGGTTACGGTTACGTTGGCCACGGATACAAGGATATCGTGTATCCGTGTATCCGTGTCAACCGGCATCCAGCGCCCGCGCCGCCAGATCGCGCCAGCGCCGCGCCTCGCCCCGGAGCGGCGCCGCGATCTTGCCGAGCCGGCGGTCGAGCTCCTTGAGCCCGATCTGGGCGTCCTCGCGCCGCCCGGCCTTGGCCATGAACGCCACATAGCGCGCTCCGGCCTCCAGCCCCGGCACGCGGTCGGCCGCGAAGCGGTAGGGGGCGTCGGCCTCGTCGAACCGCCCGAGCCCTTCATAGGCCCGCGCGAAAGCGAGCGCCGCGTAGGGCGTCTGTCCCTCGCGGCCGAGCCCCTGCAGCGCTTCCAGCGGCTTCAGCGCATCGGCGAACCGGCCAAGCTCGATCAGCGCCGTCGCGTGGCCGAGCAGCACGGTTGGATCATCGGCGAACTGGCCTTGCGCGCAGGCGCGCCAATGCTCTTCCGCTTCGTCCCAGCGCCCGAGCGCGGCCGCCGCCTTCGCCACCCGCATGCGGTTGCCGATCGCGGGCGTGTCTTCGAGCGCGCGGCGCGCATCGCGCAATTCGCGTTCGGGATCGAGCGCCTGGCGCGCGGCCTGGCCCACCCGCCGCGCCGTCCGCCCGCCTAGAAGCTCGGGCACGATCACGCCCAGCACATAGATCGCCGCGCCCAGCGGCCCGCCGATGACGAGAATCCAGAGCCACGTCTGCTCGCGCCCGGTGCGGATCGCGTGCAGGCCGCACAGCAGCGAGGGAACCCACAAAAGGATGAATTGCATCGCGTGTAGATAGAGGGTTCGAGCCCCGCCGTCAGCCCTGCCGGCGCGGGCCGCCTTGCGACTCTGACCAGGATTAGCTAAGCTGCGCGCACCATGACCATCGTCAACATGCTCGACGCCAAGACCCACCTTTCGCGCCTGGTCGAGGCCGTAGAATCCGGCGCCGAGAAGGAGATCGTCATCGCCCGCAACGGCCGCCCCGTCGCGCGCCTGGTGCCGGTCGCGCGCGCCAAGGCGGGGCCGCGCATCGGCATCGCCAAGGGCCGCTTCAAGGCGCCCGAGCCGGATGCGGCGCTCGACGCCGCCGCGGCGGCGTTGCTGCGCAAATCCAAGTGAGCGCGCAATCGAGGTGAGGCTGCTGCTCGATACCCACGTCACGCTCTGGGCGCTTGCGGCGAGCCCGAAGCTGGCGCCGGCGGCGCGTGACCTGATCGCCGATCTCGACAATGACATCCATGTCAGCGCCGCATCGATCTGGGAGATCGCCATCAAGCACGCGCTGAAGCGCAAGGGCGCCGGCGCCATGCCGATCTCGGCGAGCGACGCGCTCGGCTATTGCCTCGCCGCCGGCTACACGCTGCTGCCGATCACGCCTGCTCATGCCGCCGCAGTCGAGGCCTTGCCCGCCCACCATGCCGATCCGTTCGATCGCTTGCTGATCGCCCAGGCGCGTGCGGAGCCGCTGCGCTTGATGACGCACGATGCGGCGCTCCAGCGCTACGATCCCAACATCATCGTCGTCTAGCCGGCGCCTTGCTCGCTGTTCGGTGTACGCGGATTGCGTTTTTCCGCCGGCGCGAGGCGCATTACTTCGGCCTGGTATTTGTCGTCCTCACCCGCGGCGAGCAGCGGCAGCGCCTCGGCGCATGCATCCACGAGCTTCGCCACCCAATCGGCGTCCGCCTTGTGGAAGTCGCTCAGCACGTAGCCGTGCACCAGATCGGCGTGGCCGGGATGGCCGACGCCCATGCGCGCGCGGCGAAAGTCCGGCCCAAGCGCGCTCGCCGCGATCGAGCGGATGCCGTTATGCCCGGCTGCGCCCCCGCCCGTCTTCATCCTGAACCGGCCGGGCGCGAGATCGATCTCGTCATAGAAGACGACGACGTCGCCAGGGGAGAGCTTGTGGAACCGCGCGGCTTCGCTCACGGCGGCGCCGCTATTGTTCATGAACGTCTGCGGCTTGATCAGCAGCGCCTTCACGCGGGCGCCGTCAGGCAGCGGAATCTCGCCTTCGGCGATCTCGCCCTGGAATTTCTTGCGCCACGGCGAAAAACCGTAGCGCTTCGCGATCGCCTCGACCGCGCGGAAGCCGATATTGTGCCGGTTGCCGGCGTATTTCGCGCCGGGATTGCCGAGGCCTGCGATGAGCAGCATGTCCGCGCCCTAATGTGAATCGCGCGGACTCTGAACCCGCGCTTAGCCTTCCTTCTTCTCGCCTTCGGCCGGGGCCGCGCCCTCCGCCGGGGCCGCCGCGCTCGGCGCAGCTTCCGCAGCTTCCGCCATCCGGCCCGCGATCGTGGCGACCGTGAAGTCGCTCTTGTCGGTAGGCGTCGCCCCGGCCGGCAGCGTGATCGAGGACACGTGCACCACCGCCCCGATGTCGAGGCCGGCGAGATCGACCACGATCTCTTCCGGAATCTGGTTCGCCTTCACCTTGAGATTGATCGTGTGTTCCACGATGTTGAGCGCGCCGCCCCGCTTCAGGCCGGGCGAAAGCTCCTGGTTCTTGAAGTGCACCGGCACGTCGACGGTGATCATCGTATTCTCCTCCACGCGGAAGAGATCGATGTGGATCGGCTTGTCCGTGACCGGATGATATTGGATGGCGCGGGGGATCACCGGCTGGCGCTCGCCCCGGTGCTCGATCTCGATCAGGTGCGAGACGAACTTGCCGCTGCGCAGCGCCTTCATCACTTCCGCGAGCTTGAGCTCGATCGGCACCGCCCCGCGGGCGCCGCCATAGATGACGCCGGGCAGGAGCTCGGCCTTGCGCGTGGCCCGGGCCCCGCCGGTGCCGACCTTCTCGCGCTGCTCAACACTCAAAACGATGCCAGCCATGGCGATGGCCCCTGAAGCGTCCGGTCTGCCCGGGTGCGGATTGGAAACGGCTTCTCAAGCCCAGGGGCGCCCCCAGGGCCGGAATGAACGCGGGCTTCTAGCGGAACCGGGCGGCAAGGGCAAGGCGGGGAGGCCGACAGGAAGAAAGGGGCGGGCCCTTGCGGTCCCGCCCCGATGTCCTGGCCTCCCAGCGGGCCTTAGAAGTTGCGCCGTGCGGTGATCCCGAAGGTCCGCGGCGTGTTGACGTGGAAGCCGAGCCGGGCGCGCCCGCCGCGTTCGCGGTCGAACGCCAGTTCGGTGTTCTCGTCGGTCACGTTGTTCACATAGAAGATGAACGCCCAGTCCTCGCTCTCGAGCCCGGCGTTCACGTTGATCGTGGTGTAGGAGGGCAACTCCAGATCGACGACCGTGGCCGCGCCTGCCGGCGCGCCCCCGAACGGGAGGCCGTGCACGAATGTGCGCGGGTTGTTCTCCTGGTCGCTCGGCTGCGTGAAGCGGCTGCCGACATGGACCACCGAGGCCGCCACGAACGCTTCGTGATCGCCGCCGAACATCTCCCACGGGAAGTAGTACGCGCCGGTCGCGGCGAACTGGTATTCCGGCACCGACGGCAGCCGGTTGCCTTCGCGCAGGCCGCCGATGACGTTGCCGAGCCCGTCGACCACCGTGGAGTCGAACTCCGCATTCACCAGCGTGCCGCCGAGCGAGAGCTCGACGCCGGGCGCGGGCGACGCGGACAGCTCGAACTCGACGCCGCCCGCATGCGCTTCCGGCACGTTGAACGAGATCCGGGACGAGCACGAACCCGCATCGAGCGTCACCTGCAGGTTCTCGATGTCGTTGTAGAACGCCGCCGCGTTGAACGTGAGGCCAGGCCGGCTCACTTTGACGCCGCCTTCGTAGTTCCACGACGTTTCATCGTCATAGGATTGGAAGGCGCCGAAGATCGCTTCATCCTCCGGCGTGCACAGCGGCAGGTTCAGCGGGTCGTTGACGCCGCCGAGGCGGAAGCCCTGGCTCGCCTGCGCGTTCAGACGCACGCTGTCATTGAGCGCGTAGCTCGCCATCACCCGCGGCGTGAAGCCGTCGGAAGAGGTGGAATCGGTGCGGTCGTCGCCGTTCGAGAAGAGGCCGCCCGAATGGAAGCGCCGGTCCTCCTCGAAGTCGTAGAACCGCCCGCCGAGCGTAAGCGTGAGTTTCTCGCTGACGTCGTAGCTCGCCTCGCCGAACACCGCGACCTGCGTCAGCTGATAGGGCAGGTCGGCGTTGTAGGGCGAATCGAGATCCGGGAAGCCGTTGGCGACCGCCGCGGACGTGCCGGCGCCGAAGACCGCGTCGGTGAACCCGGCGTAGCCCGGCGTGGGCAGCCGTTGCGCGTAGGTCCGGTCGACGTCGGCGTAGAACGCGCCGATGAGCCATTGGAAGCGGCCCCCGCCGTTCGAGCTCAGCCGAACTTCCTGCGTGAACTGCTCAAGCTGCGTGGTGTCGCGCAGGTTGGAGGGCAAGAGCACCCCTGCGGCCGGATAGCCGAGATCGACCGAGACGGAGCCGGTCAGCGCGCTGGCGTCGCGGCTCACCAGGATGTCGCGGTCGACATAGGAGGTGATCGAGGTCAGATCGACGCCGCCGAGCGTGAGCACCGCGGTGACGTCCGCGATCAGCGTCTCGTCGCTGAACTCTTCGTCGAGCAGCAGGAATTGCTCGCGCTCGCCGAACGTGACGGCGGGCCGCGTCGTCGTGTAGGGGTTGGCGAACAGGTTGTAGACTTCCTGGCGGTTAAACCCGTCGGTCGTCGTCTCCTGATAGACGATGCGCGGCGTGATCGTGAGATTGGCCGTGGGCTCGAGCAGCAGCGCAGCGCGCAGGCCGGAGCGCTGGCCGCTATTGACGTCCTCGTCGCGCCCGCCGCCTTCACGCAACGCGTCGATGAAGCCGGCATATTCGGTGTGGTAGCCGACGAGCCGCAGCGCCGCGTTGTCGCTCAGCGGCATGTTGACCATGCCTTTGAGATGGCCGCCCGTGCCGCCGTCGGTGAGCGTGTTGAGGTTCGCCTCGATCGCGCCCTCAAAGGCGGTCGGGTCCGGCTGGTTGGTGATGTAGCGGATCGTGCCGCCCACCGAGCCCGAGCCGAACAGCGTGCCTTGCGGGCCGCGCAACGTCTCCACCCGGTTGAGGTCGAAGAGGTCGAGATCCGGCGTGAACAGCGACAGCGAAATCACGGTCTCGTCGAGATAGATGCCGACCTGCTCTTTGACGCCCGGCTGGTCGCGCACGATCTGGCCGGCCGAGACGCCGCGCACCGCCGCCTGGCTCTGGCCGGGGCCGAGATTCTGGATCGTGAGGCCGGCGATATTGCGGGACAATTCCTCTAGATTGCCGGAGCCGGTGCGCTGGATGTCCTCCTGCGTCTGCGCGTTCACCGAGAAGGGCAGCTCTTGGATGGAGGCCTCGCGCTTGGTCGCCGTAACGATGATTTCTTCTTCCTCGGCGACTTGCGCCAGCGCCAGCGGCGGCGCGCTGAGCGCGAGCGCCAGGGCCGACACGGCCCGTAGCGAACGCAATTGTTTCCGCTTATTCATGATCTTCCCCTCGCAGAATTGGCGGCCCCGCCTCGTCCCGGGAGGCGCCGTCCGTCTGGGCCCGACCTAAGCCCAATTTGGTTAAACTGTCACGATCTACGCCCGACAGCCGAATCCGGGCCGGCGCACGCGCGCGATGGGCAAACCGGAGGGCTTTGGCTAGTCTTCCGGCGAGACCCACGCCATGACCAACCACATCCGCCTACGCGCGCTCGAACGCGACGATCTCAAGTTCGTCCACGATCTCACCAACAACCGCCGGGTGATGAATTACTGGTTCGAGGAGCCCTACGAATCCTTCGTCGAACTTGAGGACCTTTATCTCAAGCACATCCATGACCAGTCCGAGCGCCGCTTCATCGCCGAGACGCAGGAAGGCGAGCGCGTCGGCCTCGTGGAGCTTGTGGAGATCACCTATATCCACCGCCGCGCCGAGTTTCAGGTCATCATCGCGCCGGAACATCAGCGCCACGGCTATGGCGCGCTCGTCACGCGGCTCGCGGCCGACTACGCCTTCCGCGTGCTCAACATCAACAAGCTCTATCTCGTCGTCGCCGTCGACAACGAAGGCGCGCTCGCCATCTACCGCAACGCCGGCTTCGTGGAGGAGGGGCGCCTCGTCGACGAGTATTTCGTCGACGGCCGTTACCAGGACGCGCTGCGCATGTACCAGCTCCAGCGCGACTTCCTGGCGCGCGCGACTTAAGCGGCGCGCCGGCGCGGCGTTGTTCGCGTCGCTTCCCTTTCGCGCTAAGGCTCGAACAGCACCGAAATGCTTTGCTCGTTGGCGATCCGGTCGATCGCTTCGGCGATCAGCGGCGCGACGGTGATGGTGCGGATCTTCTTGCCGTTGCCCTTGCGCTGCTCGGGATCGATGGAATCGGTGACCACCAGTTCCTTCAGCTCGGACTTCTCCACCCGGTCCACCGCGCCGTTGGAGAGCACGCCGTGGGTGACGTACGCCGAGACGTCCTTGGCGCCGGCTTCCTTGAGCGCGACCGCGGCGTTGCAGAGCGTGCCGGCGGAATCGACGATGTCGTCCACGAGCACGCAGCGGCGCCCCTTCACGTCGCCGATGATGTGCATCACTTCCGAAACGCCGGCTTCGGGCCGGCGCTTGTCGACGATCGCGAGATCGGCGCCGAAGCGGTTGGCGAGGGCGCGCGCGCGGATCACGCCGCCGACATCGGGCGACACGATCATCATCTCGTCGAGCTTCTCGCCGAAATTCGCACGCAGATCCTCTTCCAGGATCGGTGTCGAGAAGAGGTTGTCCACGGGGATGTCGAAGAAGCCCTGAATCTGCCCCGCGTGCAGTTCGAGCGTCAGCACCCGGTGCGCGCCCGCCGCGACGATCAGGTTCGCCACGAGCTTGGCCGAGATCGGCGTGCGCCCGCCGACTTTGCGGTCCTGCCGCGCATAGCCGTAATAGGGCATCACCGCGGTGATCCGCCGCGCCGATGCGCGGCGGAGCGCATCGATGCCGATCAAGAGCTCCATCAGATTGTCGTTGGCCGGATAGCTCGTCGATTGCAGGATGAAAACGTCCTCGCCGCGCACGTTCTCGTCGATGCGCACGAAGATTTCGTTGTCCTTGAATCGCTTGAACTCGGCGGAAGCGTGGGTGAAGTCTTTCGCCTTGGGCCTGAGCCGCTTCAGATGCTTGGCGACATCACGCGCCAGCGTCGGATTGGCGTTGCCGCTGACGAGCTTCATGGCCTCCGCCTTTGATGCGCCGGCGAGTCGCGCAAAATCGATGCCCGAGCCTTACCCGCAGGCCGGCGCGCATCGCAACAAACTTGTGACAGCGCACATCGCCGCGTGGCGCCGGCGCCACGCCCTCAAGCCTCGAGCACGATCGCAGCGCAATTGCGGCCATAATCGCTCAGGCCTTCGTGCGTGTTGCGCCGATGGCTGAAGAGGGCGGCGGCTTCCGAATAGGTGTCGAGCGCGAGCGCATCGATCCGCCCGACGCCGGCGGCCGCGAGCCGCGCCATGACGAAGCCGGGGAGATCGAACTGGCGCTTCTCCCGGACTTTCGGGCTCGGCTTGAAGAATCGCGCTGCGCTTTGATCCGCTTGCAGAAATTGCGCTTCGAACACGGCGTCGACCTCGTAGCTCGGCTGGCGGATGCAGGGGCCCACGGCCGCCACGATCCGCTTGGCGTCAGCGCCCGCGGCCGCCATGGCGGCGACCGCTGCTTCGATCACGCCGCCAAGCGCCCCGCGCCAGCCGGCATGGGCTGCCCCGATCACTCCCGCCTGCGCATCGGCGAAGAGCACGGGCGCGCAATCGGCCGCCAGCGCGGTGAGCGCCAGGCCCTTCTCGGTGGTGACGAGCGCATCGGCCTCCGGCCGCGGCCCGTCCCACGGCCCGGTGATTCGCACCGCAAGCGCCGAATGCACTTGGTGGAGGCTCATCAGACGTTCGGGCGCCACGCCCATCGCCTCGGCGATCCGCCGCCGGTTTTCGGCCACCGCTTCGGGCTTGTCGCGCGAGCCCGGCCCGGCGTTGAGGCTGGCGTAGACGCCCTGCGATACGCCGCCGGCGCGCCCGAAGAAGCCGTGGCGCAGCCCCGGCAGCGCCGCCAGCGCCGCGGATTGGAAACGCGGCGGCCCGCTCACGTTCAGAAACCGGCCGGCGCGGGCAGCTGGGGTGTGGAGAGGCATAGCGCCTGGAAGAGTGCGCCCATTTCGTCGGCATGCGTCAAGCGGCGGCGCCCGCGCGCGATGGACGCGGCGCTCTCGGGATGCGCGCGCGAGAGCGTCGCCGCCCGCGCTTCGATCCCCAGCGCGTTGAGGAATTCGCCTTGGCCGATGGGCCCGGCCGCCGCGAGCCCCGCCGCGCGCGCGAGCGAGGCGGCGTAGGCGAGATCGACGCAGGCCGTGAGATCGGCTTCGCCCGGGCATTGCAGCGGGTGGACTTTCTCGTGCGCGGCCATGGCCTGCAGCGTGTGCCCGCGTCCGTCGGTCGCGTAGTCGATGATCAGCGCGCGCCCCGGATTGGCCGCGAGCCGCGCCGCGATCTGGTCGATCCAGCCGGAAAGCCCGGGCGCGAACTCGGCGGCGTCGCCTTCTTCGCCGGCGCGCAAATGCGCCGGCAGGAGCGCGGCGTCGATCGCGCCGCCGAGCCCGAACTGGATTTCGTCGGGATCGTCCGGCGTCACGCCGACCACCCGCTCGCGCCAGCCGTGCGCATCGTGAATGAATTCGCGCACCGGCAGGCAGTCGAGGAATTCGTTCATGAGAATGAGCGTGGGTCCCTCGGGAACGTCCTCCAGCGCGACGCGATGCTCCGCATGGGCGCCGACGCCGGCGAGCGCCTCGCGCTGGGCGCGCTGCAAGCCTTTATTGATCTCGATGAGCGTGATCTGCGCCGCCGCCTGGAAGGCTGGCCGGATGCGGCAAGCGCGCCAAGCGTCTGCGATCAGGAGGCCGCGGCCGGGGCCGAACTCGACGAGCTGCAGCGTCTCGGGCCTGCCCATCGCCTCCCATTCGTTCACGCACCAGAGCCCGATCAGCTCGCCAAACATCTGGCTGATCTCCGGGGCGGTGATGAAATCGCCGTCCTCGCCGATCAGCGGCGCGCGCGCGTAATAGCCATGTTGCGGATCATAGAGTCCCGCGGCCATGAATTGCGCGATCGTCAGGGGCCCATCGGCCCGGATCTGTGCGATCAGTTTGCGCTTGAGCGGCGTCATGCGCGGGCCTGCGCGATCCAGCAGGCTGAGACAAAGCGCACCGCGTCGCCCTCGATATAGGGGCGAAACGCTTCATGCACCGCCGCCATCACCGCCGTGCGCGTCGCTTCGTCCGCATCCGGCAGCGCGCGCCCAAGCGGCCCGAGCCGGGTGAGGAAGAAATCGAGATCGCGCGCCGGCATCGTGCAGGGAACGTCGATCGGATCGATCGCGATCGCGCGCCAGCCGCTCTGCTCCAAAACGCCGCGCACGCGGTCGGGATCGGCGAAGGCGAATTGGCCCGGCGCGTTCGGCGTGCGCGGCGGCAGCGCGGGCAAGTAGGGCGCCGCGGCGCGCTCGGCCGTGGTCATGAACGGGTTCTCTTCAGCGCTGCGCCAGGCTGCGAAGGTCAGCGCGCCATTTGGCTTCGCGGCGCGGCGCAGATTCGCGAACGCGCGCACGGAATCGCCGAAGAACATGACGCCGAAGCGCGAGACGATCGCGTCGAACGCCGCAGGCTCGAACGCGTAGGTCTCGGCGTCGGCCTGGATGAAACACACGCTCGCGCCGGCCTGTTCCGCGCGCGCCCGCGCATGCGCGAGCATCGGCTCGGAAATGTCGGCGCCGGTGACGGAAGCGCCCGTGCGGCGCGCGATCGCGAGGCTCACCGCGCCGGTTCCGCAGCCCACGTCGAGCACGCGCTGCGCTCCGCCGGCGGCCTCGGCAAGCCGATCCTCGAACGGTTTGAAGATATCGTCGATCAGCGCCTGCGCCTCGACCCAATTGCGTCCGACGCCGCCGTTCCACAGCGCGACCTGCTCTTCCTTCGATCCCGGCGCAATGCCCATCCCATTCTCCTCGCCGCCTGCATGTGGCGCTTCGCGAGCGCCACGTCACCTCCTCGTCCTCCCCGGAAGGGGAGCGGGGGGCGGAGCTTCGGGCGCGTCGCTATCCTACGCCGGCGAACATGCGCTCGTGCGGCGCGCAGCGTCCGCAGCACGCGCCAGGCGTCCTTCGGCTTCGGACGGCTGCGGTTTCGCCCTCACGCCGCTTGTTGCGACGGCGGCGTCCTCTGGGCGCGGGCGACGAGCCAGGCGCCGATGATGATCATCGGCACGGAGAGCAAGAGCCCCATGGTGACATAGCCGCGCAGCGCTTCGGGCATATGCGCGTCGGGATTGCGCACGAATTCGAGGCTGGCGCGGATGAGCCCATAGCCCAGGAGGAAGAGGCCCACGGTCATGCCGGGCTTGCCCAGCGCCTTGAAGCGGTGCGTGGCCAGGCGGAGCACGATGAACAGCACCAGCCCTTCCAGCGCCGCTTCATAGAGCTGGCTCGGATGCCGCGGCGAAAGCCCGGCAGGGCAAACGCCCCCGTTCGCGGCGCGGATGGTGTCGTTGCAGAACACCATGCCCCACGGCGCGTCCGTCTCGCGTCCGTAGAGTTCGCCGTTCACGAAATTCGCCAGCCGCCCGAAGAAGAGCCCGATCGGCGTCGCCGCCGCGGCCGCATCCCCGACGCTGAGCAGCGAAGCCTTACGGCTCGCCGCAAACCACCAGAGCGCCAGCGCCACGCCGATAAGGCCGCCATGGAACGCCATGCCGCCGTCCCAGATGCGGATGATCGTGAGCGGGTCCGCCGCGATCCGCGCCACCGAATTGGGATCGGGCAGCATGTAGAAGAGCACGTATCCGAGCCGCCCGCCGATGATCACGCCGAGCGTCGCCCAGAAGAGGAGATCGTCCGCGTCGGTCGGCTTCATCGGCGGCGTGCCCGGCGCCCAGAGCGCCTCTTTCTTCACCAGCCGCTGGATATAGAGCCACCCTAGGAGCAGGCCCGCGATATAGGCCAGCGCATACCAGCGCAGCTGTAGCGGCCCGATAGTCATGCCGAAAAGATTGAGCGTGCCGAAGTCCCAGGCGATCGGATCAAGGTCCGGGAAGGTGAGGCCGGCGGCGAAGGGCAGGGCGTCGACTAGCATTTTTCCCCAATTCGTTGCATCGCCGCCCGCCGCGGGGCTGCGCCTGTGCGGTCATGGACGATTGCGCCCGCGCGCGCCGCTTCTTAGGGTCAGACGAGGCAGGCGCCAATGCAATCGCAGAACACCGTATTTGAGGATATCGCCAAGCTCATGACCGGGGCGCTCGGCATGGCGCAGGGCGTGGGCGACGAAGCCAAGAACTTCATGCGCGCCCAGGCCGATCGGTTCGTCGCCGATATGGACTTGGTGAGCCGCGAGGAGTTCGAGGCGGTCAAGGACCTGGCCGCTGCAGCGCGGGCCGAGGCGGATGCGCTGCGCGCCCGGCTCGAGGCGCTCGAGGCGCAGCTGAGCGAACTCCGCCGCGGTTAAGATTCAAGCAAGCGAACGGCCCCAGCGTCAGGGGTGGAAGTTCGCTTTCCGGGCGCCCGGTTGGGGATAGATCGGGCGGCCCGGGAAGGGCCGGCAGGCGCCGGTTCGCTTGAACCGAAGGGGGACGAGATGGATCTCTATCTGGACGACGACATTGCCGACATCGCCGATCCCCTGGACATGGTCGAGGCGGTGTTCAGCGATGACGACCGCTTCGCAGTCGAACGCGGCGAGGATGGCGACGTCCATTTCTCGCTGGCGCGCAACTGGGCCGACGTCGCCGGCTATGTGAGCTACCGCGCGGAGCTGCCCGCGCTCCTCTTCACGCTCGGCTTCGATATGCGCGCGCCGCAGAACCGCATCGCCGATGCGGTGCGCCTGGCCGCGATGATCAACGAAACGCTCTGGCTCGGCCATTTCGACGTCTGGACCGACGACGGCTCCATCGTCTTCCGCCATTCGATCCCGATGATCGGGCGTGACGAAGTCTCGGTCGGTGAAATCCAGGCGCTGTGCGCCGCCATTCTCGACGCGGCCGAGCGCTTCCATCCGGCCTTCCAGTTCCTGCTGCACGCCGGCGCGACCGCGGAGGAGGCCTCCGCCGCCGCGATGTTCGAGACCGCCGGGGAAGCGTGACTGCGCTGGAGCAGCCCAAGGTCGCGCTGATCGGCGCGGGCGCGATGGGCGGCGCTTTGGTCAAGGGCTGGGCGAACGCCGTGCGCAAGGGCGGCGGGCTGACGCTCACCGTGATCGAGCCGAATTTCGACGCCGCGCTCGAGCGCGATCTCGAAGCGGCCGGCGCCGTGCTCAATCCACCCGAGCCCGGCGTCGCCGACGTCGTCGTGTTGGCGATCAAACCGCAGAACCTGCGCGAGGCCGCCGCCGCCGTGCGCGATTTCATCGGCCCCGAAACGCTTGTCCTCTCGATCATGGCGGGCGTCTCGATCGCTTCGCTCACCCGCGTTCTCGGCGCCGAGCGGATCGTGCGCGCCATGCCGAACACGCCCGGCCGCATCGGCCGCGGCGTCACCGCCTATGTCGCCAGCGCCGCGTGCGGAGAAACCGATCGCGCCCTCGCTGAACAGTTGCTGGCGCCCTTGGGCGGCGTCGAGCCGCTGCCGGCGGAGCGCCTGATGGACGTCGTCACCGCGGTTTCGGGGTCGGGCCCGGCCTATGTCTTCCTGCTGGCTGAATGCCTCGCCGCCGCGGCTGAATCCGAAGGCCTCGACCGCGAAACCGCCGCGCGGCTTGCAGCGCAGACCGTGGCGGGCGCCGGCGCGCTGATCCAGGAGACCGGCGAGAGCGTCTCCACCCTGCGCAAGCAGGTCACGTCGCCTGGGGGGACCACAGAGGCCGCGCTCGACGTGCTGCAAGCCAGCGACGGGCTCGCGCCGATCCTGCGCCGCGCCGTGGTCGCCGCGATTCAGCGCGCCCGCCAGCTGGGCAAGGACATCGATTCCGAGGGCTAAGGCCGCTGCGCGCGCGCCTTGATCTTTCTCGCCGGCGCCCGATTCTAAGGTGATGCTCGCCGATCCCGCTCTGCGCGAAGCCCTCGCGCGCGCTGCACTGATGTTCGCCGCCGCCGCGCCCTGGCGCGAGGCGACGCTCGCTGCGCTGGCCAAGGCCGCGGATCGTCCGGTTGCGGATTTCTATCCAGCGAGCCTCGCCGATGCGGTCGATTGCGCGGAAGAGGCGTTCGATCGCGCCATGGCCGAAGGCGAGATCGATCCGGCGGCTAGCGTGCGCGATCGCCTGTTCGATCTCCTGATGCGCCGCTTCGAGGCGATGGAGCCGCATCGCGCAGCGGTGCTGGCGATGGAGAAGGGCGCCGATCGCGATCCCGTGGCCATGGGCGCGGCTCACCAGCGCCATGTCCGCGCCGCGCGCTGGGCGCTGACGCTCGCGGGGCTGGAAGCGGACGGCATGTCCGGCGCCGCGCGCGCGCAGGGGCTCGCGATGATCATCGGCCAGACCCGCGCCGCCTGGCGCCAGGACGACGCCGGCGATTTCTCCAAGACCATGGCCGCGCTCGACAAGAACCTGCGCCGCGCGGAAGAAACGTTCGGCCGCTTCGCCGGCTTCGAGAAAAAGCCGAAACCGGAAGAACCGCCGCAAGGAAGCTGACTATCCACCAATCCTCCCCCTGCAAGGGGGAGGTGAGGAGGAGGCGGCGGCCGCGTATGTTGCCGCGCACCCCCTCTTACTCCCCCTTTCAGGGGGAGAATGGCGACGAAGAAGACGAGGCGATCACGCGCTTTCCTTGCGCCGGAAGATCAGCCGCCGCGTTTCGGTGCGGAAGAGCGAGGCGGTGTCGGCCATCGCCATGCGCCCGCCCTTGAACAGCGAAAGCGTCGCGAGCGCCGTCGCGTACGCCGCGAGCGCGCATGCAGCGAGCAGCAGGAAATCGTTCGGATAGGGGAGGCGCATCAGCGCGCTCGTCACCACAAACACGGCCCCCGATGCGACCGCGAACGGCCACGCCGCGCCATAGAGATCGCCGAGCTTGATCGGGCCCTTACGCGTCACGATCCACCACAGGAACGGCAGCCGCAGGAAGACGTCGGAGAGCGCGAACGCCGCCGCCGCGCCCACCGCGCCCCAGCGTACGCCGATCATCACCGCGCCAAGCGTCGTCAGAATCGAGAACACGCTCCACACGAAATTCGCGCTGGCGCGCCGCTGCGAGACGAACAGAAACGGCATCGTCATCGACACCGGCTGATGCAGCGCCACGAGCGTCAGCCACGCGAACACCGGCGCCGCCGCCGCCCAGTCCTCGCCGAGCAGGAACGGGATCAGCACCGGCGCGGTCACGCCCACCGCCACTGTCCCCGGCGCGAAGAACAGCATCAATTGCCGGATGATCCGCAGATAGGCGCGCCGATAGCGTTCGGCGTTCTCGTGCATGCGCGACAGCAGCGGCAGCAAGAGCCGCTCGAACAGGAGATAGATCCGCTCGAGCGGCGTGTTGGCGAGCCGGTTGCCTTGCCCGTAAAGCCCGAGCTGCCCCGCATCCATGCGCGCGCCGACGACGACATTGTCGCCCCAGCGCGAGGCGGTGGTGAGCAGCTCCGCCGCCATCAGCCCACCGCCGAACTTGAAGAACCGCCACACGTCGGAGAAGTCGGGCTTGTCCGTCGGCAGCCAGCCGACGAGCAGCCACACCCCGATCAGCCCCACCATGCAGGTGACGGCGTAATCGAGCGCCAGCGCCCAATGATGCGCGCCCGCGCGCGCGGCGAGGATGCCGGCGATGAGCCCGCAGCCGACGCCCGCCGCATCGATCACCGCCAGCCAGCCGAACTTCATCTGCCGGTTCATGATCGCGCGCGGGATGTTCATCACGCCGGCCCAGACCACGAAGAACGAGGCCGCAGCCGTCAGCGCGATCGCGCGCGGATCCTCGTAGGCGCTGGCGTTCGAGAACGAGGCCAGCAGCGAACTGATGAGCGGGGCGCCAAGCAGAAAGAAGAGGCCGCCGAGCACGCCGGTGATCGTAGAGATCCAGAACAGCGCCGCCGCCTGGCCGCGATTGAAGGTCGGGCTCTGGATGATCGCCTGGTGCAAGCCCATGCCGTGCATCGTCAGCACGATGCTGATCAGCGGCACCACCGCATAGTAGATGCCGTAGTCGTCCGGCGAGAGCAGCCGCGGCAGAATCAGGATCGAGGCCGCCTGGAACGGCACTTTCGCGATCTGCGCGAGCACGGTGGCGGCCGCGCCGTTCACCGCATGCGTCTGCATCCGGTCATGCTTCGGCCCGAAGATCGCGTCGTCCGCGCTCATGCCCGCCCCGCTGGTGGGAAGCGCTTACGCCCGCGCGCCCCGCGCCGCAAAGCCCTTCCCCAGCGGCGCAGCGTCGCGATCAGGCGCCCTGGACGCGGTCGCGCACCCATTGCGACAGAAGCCATTTTTCGCCGCGCGTGGGGGCCAGCCCCGTGTGCCGCGTCGAGGGATCGACCTTGCCGCCAGGATCGACATTGGCGAAGAAGAGCGCATCGCCGGTTCTCCCCTTGAACCGCTTGCCGAGAACGGGAAAGTCAGTCTCGCCGCCTTCATACGCATCGTTGAGGTAGACGAGCAGGGTTGCGATGCGCTGGCCGCCCCGCGCCAGTTCGGCTGCGCCGCTGGCCTCGCGCGGGTCGAAATAGTCGTGATGAGGCGCGAAGCTCTCGCCCGGCGCGTAGTGCAGAACATTGGGCGCCTCGAACAGCGGACTTGGCAAACCGACGGTCGCGGCCATGCGCGCATTGATGAGCACGAATACGAGGTCGGCCTCGAGCACAGGGAAATCCGCCGCGCTGTTCGAGCGCGCTGCGGCGACGATCTCCGCGCCGGAGCGCGGATCATAAACCGTCGCGCGCCTGAGCCGTGCGCGGCCGCGCGCGATGAGCCAGGCGCATTCCGCACGGCTCAGAAAGCTCTCCGCCCAATGCATCCGCGGCGCCGCGCTCAAGATCCTAGTCGGGCGCGGGCGCAACAGCGCCGCGAGATCGACCGACCGGCGCAGGCCGGCATAGTCCTCGCCCTCGCCCCGCGCCAAGAGGCGCAGCTCCGCTTGCGCCGGCGCCCAGCCTTGCTGCGCCGCCGCGCACAAGAGATCGAGCGCCCGGTTCCAATCCGGCGGCTGCAACACGCCGGCCGCCGCCATCACCGACAATTGCGCCGAGGCTTCGCCGCCGCCGGCGGCGGCTGCGCGCTGAAGGAGCGCAAGGCCTTCCTGCGCCGTGGCGCGGTCCTGCACCAGTTGCTTGCCGCGCGCGGTGATCTCACGCGTCATGACGCCCGCCGCGGCAGCCGCAGCGTCGCCTTGAGCCCGCCGTCGCCGCTCTTCGCCAGCGCGATGTCGCCGCCATGGGCGCGCGCGACGTCGCGCGCGATGGCGAGGCCGAGGCCCACGCCCTTGGCGTTCTTCGTGCGCGTTTCATCGAGCCGCGAGAACGGGCGGAAGGCGTCTTCGTGGAGATCGTCGGGGATGCCGGGCCCGTCATCCTCCACCTCCACGAGATAGGCGTCGCTCGTCGCGCGCGTGCTGACGCGCACCTTCTCTCCGTGCGCGACGGCGTTGTCGACCAGATTGCCGATGCAGCGCTTGAGCGCGCCTGCGCGCACCGGCGCGATCAGCGGGCCCGCGCCGGCGAACTCGATGTCGGCCCCGCCGCGCCGCGCCGCGAGGGCCGCATCCTCGGCGATCGCGCTGATGTCGGCCTCGGCCATCTCCTCGCTCCATTGGCCTTTAGAGAAGGCGAGATATTCCGCGATCGTCTCCTCCATGTCGGCGACGTCGCGCTTGGCGTCTTCGATCTCGGGCGTGGGCGCCATCATCGCGAATTGCAGCTTGAGCCGGGTGAGGGGAGTCCGAAGATCGTGGCTCACGCCCGCCAGCAATTGCGTGCGCTGCTCGATGTGCCGGCGGATTCGCGCGCGCATGTCGAAGAAGGCGAGCGTGGCGGCGCGCACTTCGCGGGCGCCGCGCGCCTTGAACAGGCCCGTCTCTTCCTCGCCGCGCCCGAACTTCGCCATAGCGTCCGAGAGCATTTCGATCGGGCGCACCTGGTTGCGAATGAAGATGATCGAGACGATGCAGAGGAAGATCGTGGCGCCCGACACCCACATGGTGAACAGCGGCCCCGAACGCGCCTGCACCCGGTCGCGGTAGGCGCGCACGCGCCACACGCCGTCCTGGGTCGGCACGCGAATCTTCACCTGGTTCCCGGCGCAGGTCGAATCGTACCAGACCTCGCGCGCCAGCTCCTCTTTCAGCGCGCGCGTCAGATAGCGGTCGAGCACCGAGCCGGAGGCTCGACAGCGCGGCTCCTCGAGCGACGCGCCCGGCAGCCGCTCGATCTCGAGCCGCAGCGGCTGCCAGGCGTAGCGTTGGAGCTCCTCGAAGCGTTCCGGAGTCGGGTTCTGCTCGTAGAGCTGGATCAAGAGCGCCACGTCGGACGCCACCGCCTGGCTCATCCGCTTGGACGTGGCCTGCCAGTGATCGTCGAGGAAGACGACGGTGATGATGAGCTGCAACAGCGCCGCCGGCGCCACGATGATCAGCAGCGTGCGCCAGTAGAGCCCTTTGGGCAGAAAGTCGCGGAGACGGCGGCGGGCCATGCGGGGAGTTTAGGGCGTCTGGGGGTGGTCGTCAGTAGTCAGGTAGTCAGTAGTCAGGTAGTCAGGTAGTCAGGTAGTCAGTAGTCAGGTAGTCAGGTAGTCAGGTAGTCAGTGAGATTGCTCGCGCGCAATCCCGCCCGCAAGGCCCTCACGCCCAAGCTACTGACTACTGACTACCTGACTACTGACTTATTCAAGATTCAGCGCTTCGGCCACGCGCAGCACGTCCTCGAGGGCTTGGCTCTGTGGGTGGCGCAAATGCAGCGGCGATTGCGCGCGGATGGCGTCGGCCACGCGCGGGTCGCGGGTGATGACGCCGCCGAGTTTCGGACGGAAGCCGAGATGAGTCTGGCACGCGCCGGCGAATTGCTCGAACACTTTGCGGCCGCGCGCGCGGTTCTCCGCCATGTTGACGACTACATAGGGCTCAAGCAGGGCGCCTGAGAGGCGCAACAGTTTGAGCAGCGCGTAGGCGTCGGTCAGCGACGTGGGTTCTTCGGTGACGACGAGCACGAGCGCGTCGGCGCCCTTCGCGAGGCGCTGCACATGCGCGTCGATCCCGGCGGAGAGATCGAGGATGATCCGGTCATAGTGCGGCTTCAAAAGGCGCACGCCTTCGGCGATCTTCGCGGTCTCGTCGAGCTTGATCGCAGCGAGCGCGCCGGAGCCCGAGTGTCCGGCGATGAGATCGAAGCCGCCTGCGCCCGGGCCTCCGAGAAACGGCGTCATCGCGGACTCAAGATCAATCCAGCCGCGCACCACGGAATGGATGTCGGACGCGGGCCGCAGCCCCAACTGGATGTCGATATTGGCGAGCCCGAGATCGCAATCGACCAGCAACGTGCGCCGGTGCGCACGCCCCCATACGCAGGCAAGCGTGACCGAGAGCCAGGTCTTGCCCACGCCGCCTTTGCCCGAGGCGATCGCGAAGACCGGCGCAGGCCGGACGCGCGGCTGAGGCGAGGGGGCGGCGGACATGGGGCGACTCAACGCCAAGCATCGAGCGCGCGCGTTAGCAAATCGTTTATGTTTCTCTTCTCCCCACCCTCATCCGGCGCTTCGCGCCACCTTCTCCCGCCCATGGCGGGAGAAGGAAAAGCCGCCACGATGGGGTCTCCTTCGCCGGGTCGGCGCGCCGCTAGACGACTCCCATCGCCTTCAGCTTCACCTTCGGGTGCACTTCGGCCTGGCTCATCACCGCCGTGAGCGGGCGGAAGCGTTCGATCAGGGAACGCACATAGGGACGGATGAGGGGGGAGGTGAGCAGCACCGGCGTTTCTCCGCCTTGCGCCGCGCGCTCATAGGCTGCGCGCACGTCGGAGACGAAGTCGTGCAGCTTCGACGGCGCCAGCGCCAGGCGCCGCTCGCTGCGCTCGCCGATGAGCGCGTCCGCGAAGGTCTGCTCCCACGCCGGCGAGAGCGTGATGATCGGCAGCGCGCCTTCGGCGTTCTTGAACTGGTGGCAGATCTGGCGCGCCAGGCGCGCGCGCACATGTTCGGTGATCGCCATGAGGTCGTGCATCGAGGGCGCGGCCTCCGCGATCGCCTCGACGATCGATTGCAGATCGCGGATCGACACGCGTTCGGAAAGCAGGTTCTGCAGCACCCGCTGCACGCCCGACCAGGAGATGTGCGCGGGCGCGACGTCGTCGAGCAGAGTCTGCGTCTCCTTCGGCAGGTCCTTGATCAGCTTCTTCACCTCCGAGAAGGTGAGCAGTTCCGGCATGTGCTCCTTGATCACTTCGGTCAGGTGCGTGGCGAGCACCGTGGCGGGATCGACGACGGTGTAGCCGCGGAAGCTGGCTTCCTCGCGCGCGCGCTCGTCGATCCAGACCGCGTCGAGCCCGAACGCCGGCTCCTTGACCGCCTCGCCTGGGATGGCGACGCCGCGTCCGCCAGGGTCCATCGCCAGCAGCGCGCCGAGCCTCAGCACGCCCGTTCCCGCCTCCATCTCGCGAATGCGCAGCGAATAGGCGTTCTGCGGCAATTGCACATTGTCGAGTATCCGCACCTGCGGCATCACGAAGCCCAGGTCCTGCGCCAGCGATTTGCGCAGCGCCTTGATCTGGTCGGTGAGGCGGCGGCCCTGCACATCGTTGATCAGCGGCAGGAGCCCGAAGCCGAGATCGATGCGCACCTCGTCCATGTGAAGCGCCGCCTGCGGCGTCTCCTCCGCCGGGGCGGGCGCTGCGGGCGCGGCCTCTTCCTGCGCCTTGGCCGCCGCGCGCATCGATTGCAGCCGCCAGGCCAGCACGCCCGCGCCGCCTGCGAGCGCCCAGAACGGAATGAGCGGCATGCCCGGCAGGAGCCCGGCGAAGAACGCGCACGCCGCCACGATGCCGAGCGCCTGAGGATAGCCGGTGAGCTGCTTGGCGAGGGCCTGGTCGGCGGCGCCGTCGAGCCCGGCCTTGGAGACGAGCAGGCCCGCCGCGACCGAGATGATGAGGGCCGGGATCTGCGTCACCAGGCCGTCGCCGACGGTGAGCTGCGTATAGGTGCTCGCCGCTTCCCCGATCTCCATGTCGTGCGAGAGCACGCCGATGATGATCCCGCCGATGATGTTGATGGCGACGATGAGCAGCCCCGCGATCGCGTCGCCGCGCACGAACTTCGAGGCGCCGTCCATCGCCCCGAAGAACGAGCTTTCGTCCTCAAGCGCCTTGCGCCGGGCGCGCGCTTCGGTCTCGTTGATGAGGCCGGCCGAAAGGTCGGCGTCGATCGCCATCTGCTTGCCCGGCATCGCGTCCAGGGTGAAGCGTGCGGCCACTTCCGCGATCCGCGTCGAGCCGCGGGTGATGACGACGAAGTTCACGATCACCAGGATCGCGAACACGATCACCCCGATCACGAAATTGCCGCCCATCACGAATTCGCTGAAGGCGTGGATCACTTCGCCGGCCGCGTCCGTGCCGTTCTGGCCGTTGGAAAGAATGAGCCGCGTCGAGGCGATGTTGAGCGCGAGCCGGAACAGGGTGGTGAGCAGCAGCACCGCGGGGAACGCCGTGAGCTCGAGCGGCCGCTTGATCATGAGCGCCGTCATCAGCACCAGAATCGAGCTGACGATCGAGAGCGCGAGCAGGAAATCGAGCAGGAACGGCGGCATCGGCGCGAGCATGATCGCGAGGATCGCGAGCACGCCCGCCGCCAGCGCCACATCGCCGCGCATGACGCCCGCGCGCAGCGTTCCGAAATTGAATCCGCCCGCGCGCGGCCGCGGGGCCGGGATGTCTACCATGCGACGCCGCCCCTTGTTCCTCCCCCTGCAAGGGGGAGGCTAGGAGGGGGTCCGTTCACCGCTGCGACCGGCGGAACGCGCCGACCCCCTCTTGCTCCCCCTTGCAGGGGGAGTTGTGATTCACCGTCGTGCATCATGCCCGCGCTCACGCCGCTTGCCCGGTGGCCGGCGGCGGCACGTCGACGCCGCTGTCGGTGTAGAGCTTGAGCTTGTTGCGCAGCGTGCGGATCGAGATGCCGAGGATGTTCGCCGCGTGCGTGCGATTGCCGAGGCAATGGGTGAGCGTCTCCAGGATCAGATCCTGCTCCACTTCCGCCACCGTGCGCCCGACCAGCGTGCGCGCCGCTTCCTGCGCGGCTTCGGCCGCGCGCGAGACCGCATCCCCGCGCGCGTTCACGCGTCCGCCGTCGGGCGCGCGCACGGCGTCGGGGCCGATCTCCTCTTCATTGCAGAGCAGGGTGGCGCGATGCATCGCGTTCTCGAGCTCGCGCACGTTGCCGCGCCAGGGCTGGGAAAGCACGAGCGCGCGGGCCGCCTCCGAGAGCCGGCGCGCGGGGCGATCATTGGCGCGCGCATATTTGTCGATGAAGAAGTCGGCGAGAGCCAGCAAGTCATCCTTGCGATCGCGCAGCGGCGGAATGCGCAGCGTCACGACGTTCAGCCGATAGAGCAAGTCCTCGCGGAACTCGCCTTCGCGCACCGCTTGCGCCAGATCGCGGTTGGAGGTGGCGAGGATGCGGATGTTGACCTTCACCGGCTCCTTGCCGCCGACGCGGTCGATCACGCGTTCCTGCAGCGCGCGCAGCAGCTTGGCCTGGAGCCGCAGGTCCATCTCCGAGATCTCGTCGAGCAGCAGCGTGCCGCCGTCGGCCTCCTCGAACTTGCCGATGCGGCGGGCCACCGCGCCGGTGAAGGCGCCCTTCTCGTGCCCGAAGAGCTCGCTTTCGAGCAGGCTCTCCGGGATCGCGGCGCAATTGACGGCGATGAAAGGCGCGGCCGCACGCTTCGACTTGCGATGCACGTAGCGCGCCATCACTTCCTTGCCGACGCCGCTTTCGCCGGTGATCAACAGGGACGCGTCCGATGCCGCCACCTGGTCGGCGAGCGCGATGATCTCCTTCATCGCCGCGTCCTGCGCGATCATCGGGCGGTCGTCGTTGGCGATCGCGGCGAGCACGGCGGCGATCATCTCCGGCTCAGGCGGCAGCGAAATATATTCCTTCGCGCCGTCGCGGATCGCGCGTGCGGCGAGGGCGGGGTCGACGCCCACGCCCGCAGCCACGACCGGCGCCACGATATGCTCGGCTTCGTTGGCGGCGATGAGCGCGCGGATGTCGAGCTTGGCGTCGACCATGAGCAGATCGGCGCCCTTGCCTGCGCGCAGCGCCGCCGTCGCCTGCTCGATCGTGTCGACATGCGCTACGCGCGCGCCGCACTGCATGGCGATCTTGGTCGCCGCCGAGATCTGTCCGCCGAGCGGTCCGACGATCAGTAAGCGCATGTGTTTCTCCAGGAGCCCTTGGTCACGCCGCGTCGCTGTCCTTGATGATTTCCGTCATCGTCACGCCCAACCGATCGTCGACGACGACGACTTCGCCGCGCGCGACGAGGCGGTTGTTGACGAAGATGTCGATCGCCTCGCCGACCTTGCGGTCGAGCTCGATCACCGAGCCGCGCCCGAGTTTCAGCAGAGCCGCGACATCCATCTGCGTCTTGCCCAGGATCGCCTGAATCTGGACGGGAACGTCATAGACGGCGGCGAGGTCGGCGGCGGACTTGCCGTCGTCGCTCTCCTCCACGGCGAGCATGTTGTCGTCGCCGTTGAACTCGTTGAGCGCCAGCTCGCGGCTTTCCTGGCTCATGTCGGCTCCGTTTCTGTGTTGTGCGGCGCGCTCAGCGCGGCTTCGACGAGCGCGCGCGCCCGCGCCTCGATGTCGGCGCGCTCGATGAGGACGGCGCCGTGGGACCAGTCGATCGCGACATCGCCTTTGGCGAGCCGGTCTTCGCCGCGCACGAGCACCGCGCCGGCGAAGGCGTGATCCTTCGCCGCCGCTTCGAGACGCGTCTTGACGCTGTCGACGAGGGCAGGGGCCACGCGCACGACGAAGCGCGGCTGCATCGGCAACATCTCCATCGCGGCGCTGACCGCCGCCGCCGCGCGCGCTTCTCCGAATTGTTCGAGCGCGGCGCCGGCGATGACGCGCGCCGTGGCCAGCGCCGCTTCCGCCGCCTCGCGGCGCAGCAGCTGCGTCTCCTCGTCGAGCCGCGCCAAGAGCTTGTGCGCGGCCTGCATGATCGCCTGCGCCGCCTCCGCGCTGGCGTGCTCGGCGGCCGCGAGCGCATCCTGCCGACCGGATTGGAACGCCGCTGCGCGTTCCGCCTCGACTTCCTCCGGCGTCAGCCGCGCGCGCACGCCGACCTTCATGTCGCGCAGCACGGCGCCGTCGGGCGCGAACTCGGTGTCGAAGGTGTATTTACGCACTTCGCCCATCAATAAATCAACTCGTCGTCCGAGCGGCCGTCGGAGAGCACGATCTCGCCCTTGGCGGCGAGGTCCTTGGCGACGGCGACCATGCGCGACTGCGCCGCGTCCACGTCGCGCAGGCGCACCGGGCCCATGGACGCCATGTCCTCCTTCAGAATCTTGGCGCCGCGTTCGCTCATGTTGGAAAGGAAGAGATTGCGCATCTCGTCGCTGGCGCCCTTGAGCGCCAGCGCAAGGTCCGTCTTGTCGACGCCGCGCATCAGCGTCTGCACGCCGCTCGCGTCGAGCTTGCGCAGGTCTTCAAACACGAACATCAGCGACCGAATCCGGTCGGCGCTTTCGTGCGCGCGGCCTTCAAGCGCGGTGAGGAAGCGCGCCTCGGTCTGCCGGTCGAAGCTGTTGAAGATCTCCGCCATCATTTCGTGGGGGTCGCGCCTGGTCGTGCGTGCGAGATTGGACATGAACTCGGTGCGCAGCGTGCTTTCGATCTTCTCCACGATCTCGCGCTGCACCGGCTCCATGTTCAGCATCCGCAGGATGCACTCGGCCGCGAAGTCCTCCGGCAGCTTGGCGAGCACTTTCGCGGCATGGTCGGCGCGCACTTTGGAGAGCACGACCGCGACGGTCTGCGGGTATTCGTTGCGCAGATAAGCCGCCAGCACTTCTTCGTTCACGTTGGCGAGCTTGTCCCAGATGTTGCGGCCGGCCGGACCACGGATCTCCTCCATGATCGCATTGACCTTCTCCTGATCCAGGAACGCGGCCAGCATGCGCTGGGTCTGTTCATAAGAGCCGGTGATCGAGCCCGAGCCGCCGATCCGCGTCAGGAACTCGACGGCCAGCGCCTCCACGGTCGCGGCCGGCACCAGGCCCAGCGAGGACATCGCCGCCGAGAGGTCGCGAATCTCGTCCTCGTGCAGCAGCGCGAACACTTTCGGCGCCTCGTCGCCGAGCGCGAGCATCAGCACCGCCGCCTTCTCCGGCCCGCTCAGCCGCGCGACGTCGCTCCTCTTGTCGTCCGAGGCGTCATGCTGGCGCTGGGCGGGGAGGGAAGCGGCCATCGCGCGGTCAGCTCGCGTTGCTCAGCCAGGTGCGGATGAGCTGTGCGGATTCCTCGGGATGCTGCTCAACCACCTCGGCGACCTTGCGCGTCGTGGAGGCGCGCATCGCGCCTTCGATGCGCGCCATGTCGATCACCTGATCGACGGGGCTCAGCGGCCCCTGCGGCCCCGGAAGCGCGGCCGCTGCGCCGCCTTCCGGTCCGGTCAGCGTCGGCGTTTCGGAGTCTGGCCCGGCCGCGCGATTGCCGCGGACGAGGCCCGCGATCAGCGGCCGCAGCACGAAGAAGATGAGCGCCAGCGCCGCGATCAACATCGCGCCGACTTCGGCGAGCCGCATCGGGCTGAGGGAGGCGAGATCGAACAGCCCGCCCGCCTTCTCCTCCGCCGCCGGCGCGCCCGTCCGCGCGGCGAAGGGCAGGTTGACGACCTCCACCGTGTCGCCGCGCTCCTGGTTGAAGCCGACGCCGGCGCGCACCAGCGCCGTGATGCGCTGCAGCTCTTCCTCCGAACGCGGCGTATATTCGCCCGGCTCGCCGTTCTCGCCCGGCGGCCCCGTCACGCCGTCGACCACCACCGCCACCGACAGCCGCTTAATCTCTCCGCCTTCGCTCACCGAGGTGCGGGTCGTGCGCGAGATTTCGTAATTGACGGTCTCCTGCGCGCTTTCGGAGAGGTTTCCGCCGCCCAAGCCGCCCGCGCCGCCGGCGCCGTCGGGGATGTTGGCGCTGGCGCTCGCGGCCTGGCCGCCGCCCTCGCCGCTCGTGGTCGTGGATTCGGTCGTCGAGGTCGAGCGCACGACGCGCCCTTCCGGATCGAACCGTTCGGCCGTCTCCGTGACGCGGTTGAAATCCATCTCGGCCGACACCTGCACCCGCGCGCGGCCGGGCCCGACCACGCCCTCCACGATGTCGAGCACGGTGGCGCGGATGCGCTGCTCGGCGGCGGTCTGGCGCGCATCGACGCCGTCCGCGGCGACGCCGGCGGCGCCGTCTTCGCCGGACGCGGCCGCGGCGAGGAGATCGCCGCGCTCGTCGAGAATGGTCACGCGATTGGCTTGCAGGCCGGGCACGGCGCTGGCGACAAGGTTGCGGATCGCGCGCACCTGGCCGCCGGTGAGGTCGTCGCGGCGCAGCGCGATGACGATCGAGGCGGACGGCTCCTGGCGGTCGCGCTCGAACAATTGCCGCTCGGGCAGCACCAAATGCACGCGCGCGCTTTCCACCCCGTCGAGCGAGGCGATCGTGCGCGCAAGCTCGCCTTCGAGCGCGCGCAGCCGGTTGATGTTCTGCTGGAACGACGTCTGCCCGAGCGCCTCGGGCTTGTCGAAAATCTCGTAGCCGACCGATCCGCGGGAGGGGAGGCCGTCCGCCGACAGCATCATGCGCGCATCGAGCACGCGCGAGCGCGGCACGAAGATCGCGCCGCCGTCCGGGGAGAGCTCATAATCGACGCCGGCCTGTTCGAGCCGCTGGGTGATCTCGCCGGCCTCACGGATCGACACGCCGGAGAAGAGCAGCGCCTTTTCTTCGCCGCCCAGGCGGAAGAGAAGCGCAAACAGCCCCGCCCCGATCAACGCCGTCACGCCCAGAATGGCGAACACGCGCGTGGGCCCGAGCCGACCGAAGAATCTGGTTATTCCATCCACGCGACGCCGCCCCAGAAATCCAGAAAGTCGTCAAGACGACTGCGCCGCCGGCGAAGGCGGCGCGGACCACTGGGCAGAAATTTCCCGGCGTCGGTGTCGAAAGCGTTAAGCGCCGCGCTTCAAGACGCGGCGGCGCGCTTAAGCCGGCGCGCCGCGGTAATGCTGGATCCGCGTCGTGCGCAGGCCGGGAAGGCCGTGCTTTTCGATCGCGGCGCGCCAGCTGTCGAATTCTTCAGTCGTGAGGTTGTAGCGTTCGCACGCCTGCTCGAGCGTGAGCAGGCCGCCGCGCACGGCGGCCACGACCTCGGCTTTGCGCCGAATGACCCAGCGGGTCGTGTTCGGCGGCGGCAGATCATCGAGGGTCAGCGGATTTCCGTCCGGCCCCATCACCATACCTTCGTATCGGCGTTGCTTTTGCATAGCGCCTTTTTCTCCTCGGTTATCGCGCCTGTTCTACGCGACAGCCCTGAAGATTGCGCTAAGAGCTCGAACTAACAGACGGTTACCTGAAACGGACAGGCGATTGCGCGGTCGTTGTTTAACAAGCGCTTGTCGTTTCTTAACGGGAACTAAGCCTGCGTCAGCGCTTGATCCGCAACAGCTCCTCCAGCATCTCGTCGGCCGTGGTGATGATCCGCGACGAGGCGGAATAGGCGCGCTGCGTCGTGATCAGGCTGGTGAACTCGGCGGCCAGGTCGACATTCGAGGCTTCAAGCGCGCCGGACTGGATTCGCCCGGCGCCGCCGGCGTTGGCCGAATTGATGTTGAAGAGCCCGCTCTCCAAGGTCGTGCGGAACGCGTTGCCGGCCTGCGGCTTCAATCCGTCAGGATTGAGGAAGGTGGCGAGCGGGATTTGGTAAAGCGCGCGTGAACGCCCGTTGGAGAACTGCGCGGTCAGGAAGCCGTCGCCCTCGAGGATGAGGCCGACGAGATCGCCCGGCGGCACTCCGTCCGCGGTGACGCTGGTGACGCCGAAATTGTTGGCGAACTGGGTGAGCCCGGTCGTGAGGTCGAGCGTCAGGTCTTGATCCGCGGCGCCGGTCGTGGTCGCCCAATCAATCGTGAACGAGCCCGAGATCGAGCCGGTCACGCTGGCCACGGTGCCGTCGCTATTGAACGTGATCGTGCCCTCAGCCAGGCGCCCGCCGGCGTTGGCCGGCGCGTTCGTCGCCGGGCGCGCATAGGTCTCCACCACCCAGGTGTTGGGCCCGGTCTTCAAAAAGCCGAAGGCGATGGTGCGCGCCGCGCCGAGCGAGTCGAACACTTCAAGCGAGCTTTCAAAGTGCGGCGTGATCTGGCCGGTCGCCAGCGAGCCGGTGACATAGGCGCCCTGGGTAAGGGGATCGTACACGTCCTGGCTGGATTTCAGGTTGGCGTTGATGCCGACGTTCGCGGTCGGCTCTGCGAGGCCCCCGACGCCGGCGATGTTCACCGGTTCGATCGCGGAAAGCGAGGTCGGGCTCGTCACCACGCTGCCGTCGGAGTTCACCGGCCATCCTTGCAGGTAAAGCCCCTGCGCGTTCTTCATGTAGCCGAGCGCGTCGATGGTGAAGGAGCCCGCGCGTGTGAACAGCACCCCCGATCCGTCGCTGAGCTGCGAGGTGTTCTCCGAAACGATGAAGAAGCCCTCGCCGGAGATCGCGAAATCGATGGGAGAGCGCGACTGCTCCAGCGAGCCCTGCAGGCTCACCTGCGTGCGCGTCGTCGGCAGGACGCCGCCGGCGTTGTAGGTCGTGTCGGCGTTCTGCGCGTTGACGAGCGCGCTGAAATCCACGGTGGTGCGCTTGTAGCCCACCGTGTTCACGTTGGCGATATTGTCCGAGATCGTCGCAAGCGCGCTCGAATTGGCCGAAAGGCCGGAAACGCCCGCGCGCAGGGCGGTGTAGATCGACATTGCCTTCGCTCCAATGTGCGCGGCCTCGCGAGAGCGCGAGGGCGCTGTTGCTTGTCGTTGGAGCGCTTCTGCGCATAGCCGGCCTTCTGGCCGGATCGGATCATGCGCCGCGCCGCGGCGCGGTCTCTCAGGACGCGTCGAGAACGCCCAGCACGTCCTCCAGATCGTGCGAGCCGCTCGACGTCACGATGCGGGGCGCGCCCGACGTGAAATCGACGCCGGTCACCAGCTCCATGACGTTCACCTTGCTCGCGACAGTCTCGCCCGCATCGTCGAGCGCGACCACCGAAAGCGTGTAGACGCCCGGCGTCGCGGCCTCGCCGTTGGCCTTGGTCCCGTCCCAGGTGAAGTTGTGCGCGCCCGATGCGGCGACGCCTTCTTCCGAGTAAACGATGCGGCCCGAGGAATCCTTCACCGTCAGCGTCACCGAGGCCGGCTCTTCCTCGAAGGAATAGCTCCAGCGCGCCGAGCCTTCTTCGTAGAGCGTGGCGCGGCTGCTTTCGATCAGCGCGGCCCGGCCGAGATAGGAGAGGGGCAGCGCCGCGGCCGCCGCGCTCTGCTGCGAAATCAGCGTCTCCAGATTGTCATTGGTGGAGATCTGCTGCTCGACTTGGCTGAACTGCACCAATTGCTGGGTGAATTCGCTCGAATCCATCGGCGAGAGCGGGTCCTGGTTCTGCAGCTGCGCCGTAAGCAGAACCAGGAAGGTGTCGAAATTCTCGGAGAGCTTCGTGCGCGCGGTTTGCGAGGCGCTCGTCGTATCTGCAGCCGTGACTTCCATCGCCGCTCTCCTAGGCCACCAGATCGATGCGCGCGCCGCGCCAGCGCTCCAGCAGCAGCGCGCGCTGCGGCGCCGCTTGCGCTGCTGTCTCTTCTTCGGCGTTCGCATTCGCCGGAGCGGCCGTCTCCTGCCGTGCGCCGCGCTCGGCGGCGCTGCGATCGGCGAGGTCGAAGCTGAGGCCGTTTTCGGTGAGCTGGAGCCCCGCCGCCTCGAGCATCGTCTCGATCTCACGCGCGGCGCGCGCGATCTGCGCGAGCGTCGCTGGATCCTCCGCCGCGATCAGCGCCGTGACGCGGTGGTCGCGGCTCATTTCGAGCTTTACCTCCACGCGCCCCAGTTCCGGCGGGTCGAGCTGCATTTCGAACGTCGTGGCCCCGCTCTCGATGCGCCGCACGATCTGCTGCGCCACCTGGCCCGCAGGCGTGCCCGCGCGCGGCGCGCTCGCATGCGCGGACTCGACCGCGCGCTGCGCATCCTGGACGGCCGCGGCCGCGCTGTTCGACGGCGCCGGCGCGGGCGTCGCCGCCTCGCCGCGTGACGCGACCATGGGCGCCGGCGACGGCGC
>JACAEE010000030.1 GCA_013389015.1 Hydrogenophilaceae bacterium
GGCGCGGCGGGGGGCGCGGCGTGCGCGGTGAACGGCGTCGGCGCCGGCGCGCTGACAGGCGCCGTCTCCGGCGCGTCGGAGAGGAAGCGGACTTCCGCCGGCGGCGGCGCGCTTTGCGCCTCGCCCATCAGCGCGCGCGCGAAGGAGAAGCGCTGCGGCGCCTGCTCGATCGCGATCCGCCGCTCTGCGCCTTCATACGCGACGGTGATGTGATCCTGCGCGACCGCGCTCAATCGTACGCCGGGCGCCACTTCCTGGCCGACGCTGAACGCGCGCTGATCCTGGCCTTCGAGCACGAAGATCGCGCCGCTGCGCGCCTCGTCGTCGGCCATGCGCACGCCCGACACTCTGAGCGTGGCCAGGAGCGAAGAGCCGTTCGGCTCGGCGAGATTGGCCGTCGGCGAGAACGGCGAGCGGATCGGCGCTGCGGCGGCCGGCGTTGGCGCCCCCGCATCGCTGGTCGCATCCGGCGAGGAGGAATGCGCGCTGTTCGCCGTGAGCGCGCTCATGCCCATCTGCGCGCAGCCGAGCGCAACCGCGGCGAGCAGCGCCGCCTCGGCCGCAGGGCGCGCCGCGTTCAGGAGCCGCCTGGGCTCCGCCGCGCTGAATCCGTGCGGCGTGAACCCCGTCCGCGCCCGCCACGCTTTCCTGGCCTTCCCCATGGGGTCCCCCGAACTTCGTTCCGGATCGGGCAGGGCCGATTCGCGCGGCCCGATCCTCTCATGCAGGTCCGAAGCGCCGGGCTCCGGAGCGCTGATCTTATACAAGCCCGCCCCCGCCAACAAAAACGTTTCCACAGACGCGATGCGTCACAATTCCATCCCGCAGCCAAAATGACGCAACGAAGGCCGCCTCCGCGACGCCCGCCTATCGGGGAAGCGCCGCATCGATCCGCTCCATCGGTCCGCCCCTTGCGGCGCGAGTTCGCCGCCGCCCGCCATCCCGATGTGCGAATCGAAATCGCGGGCGGCGCGTGAGGGATCAGAACTTGCCCGTCAGGCTGATCGAGAACGTCCGCCCGCGATCATAGACGTTGAAGTCGGTCTGCCCGAGGTCGGACAGCTGATATTCGTTGTAGCCTTCGTCGAGCAGGTTGCGCGCGCTGAGGCCGAGCGTCATGTCCGGTCCGCCCGCAATCCTGAAATTGTGGCGGAAGACGAGATCGACATTCGTCCCCGGATCTTCGTAGACGGTCGGCAGCGAGCCGAGCCCGCGGCGGGAGATGCGCTCCGAGACGTAGCCCACGAGCAGCGTGAGCTGCGAAGAATCGGTCTCGTAGCCGAACTGGACATTGGCGATATGCTCCGGGGTGCCCTGCAGCTCGGAGCCATCGACCATCAGCTGCGACGCTGGAATGAGCGCAAAGTTCGGCAGCACCGTCGGGTTGACGACAAGCTGGTCTCCCGCCGTCACTTCCGACGACGTGTAGGTGTAGTTCGCGCTGAACAGCCAGGTCGCCTCGTCCAGGAATCCGAGGCCCAGGCTCGGCAGCTCGAACGTCGTCCGGTACTCGATTTCGCCGCCGGTCAGCGTCGCTTCCGGCGCATTGATGAAGCGGGTGAGGATCCGCCCCGTGCCGGTCGCCACCAGCACCTCTTCGATCGGGTTCTCGATCGTCTTGTAGAAGGCGCCCACCGTCACGAACTGGTTCCGCCCGAAATAATATTCCAGCCGCGCGTCGTAGTTCTGGAACTCGCTGTCGGTCAGGAACGGATTGCCCTCATAGATGCGGTCCGTCTCCGGATCGAGATAAGGCGTGAACGCAAGTTCGCGGAATTGCGGCCGCGCAATGGTCTGCGAGTAGCCCACGCGCAGTTGCAGGTCTTCGGCGAAATTCCAAGTCAGCGTGCCGGCCGGCAGCCAATAGGTCTCCTCGCGGGTCACCGGCGCGGCGAACGGCGTTTCGCCGAACCGGTTGCCGGTGCGCACGATCTGCGTGGCGTCCTCGTAGCGCACGCCCACCGCAGCGCGCAGCAGCGGGATGATCTCGACATCCGCAGCCGCGTACGCCGCGTTGAGCGTCAAGCGGCCTTTGTACGCGTCGTCGCGGCCCGTCACCTCCTCGATCTCGAACCGGAAGGGATCGATATTGTCCGGCGAGAAGAGGTAGTCCGGCCGCGCCCGCAGCACGTCGGTCGGGATCTGCGAGATCTGGTTGCGGAACGTGAACGAGAGCAGCTCGTAGTCGCGCACCGTGTTGGAATAGGCGTAGCCGGCGGAGAACACCGCGTCGCGCGTGTCGGAAAGCGCCAGCGTATAGGCGCCGTCAAAGGCGCCGCTGACGATTTCGTCGGTTAGTTCCGAGAACCGCGTCGAGTTCGCGTCCGCGCCGCTCGGATTGTAGGTGAAGACATTGTTGACGACTTCGTAGCCGATGCTCCGCTCGTAAGGCGCGTCACGCGTCGATTGCGCGAACCCGCCGCGCCAGTTGAACTCGAAATCGCCGAACGTGTGGTCGCCGGAGAGCTGGAGCGAAGCCAGCTGCCGTTCGTACCAGGCGGTCGATTCCGAATATGTGGTCACGCCGACGGGCAAGTCGGCGTCCGTGCCGTTCGCGATGCTGGCGTCTTTCGTCGTGCTGCGCACGAGCAGCCCGGTCAGCGTGACGTTGTCGTCCCCGTTCCATTCGAGGCTCGCGCTGCCGAAGGCGTTGAAGACGATGTCCCAGGCCGAGTTCGTCGATTGCTGCGTGTTCTCGACGGCGTTGCCGACAACCTGGGCGCGGCTGGCGGTTTGCGTGCGCCACTGCGCGTCATAGCCGACGACGCCGACGAGGCCGATCCGGTAGGATTCCCGGTCGATCAGCGTGCCCGCGGTGAGTTCGCCTTCGAAGTCCGGGTCGAGAACATCGCCCTGCACCACGGTGAGCGGCGAATTTACGAAGCTCTCGCCGATCGCCTCGAGCTCGTCGGCCGTGAAGTTCGAATCGTTGATCCGCGCGCCCTGCGCGATCGCCTGCGCTAGCGGGCCCGGAATGTCGCGCAGCCCGCTGTCATAGCCGGTCCAGTCGGACTCGTCGCCATAATAGAGAAGGCCGTGCTGCGCGGTGGACTCGGTGTTGTACGCCATGCCCAGCTTGACCGTCACGAACTGCTCGCTGGGAATCCGCAGCGTCCTCAAATCGATGATGCCGCCGCCGAATTCGCCCGGATAGTTCGGCGAGAACGTCTTCTGCACCGTCGCCCCGTCGAGGATGTTCGAGGGGAAGAGGTCGAGCGGGACCTGCCGGCGCAGCGGTTCGGGCGACGGCAGCGGCGAACCATTGAGCAGCGCCGAAGAATAGCGGTCGCCCAGGCCGCGCACATAGACGAAGCGGCCCGACACCACAGAGAGGCCGGTGAGCCGCGTCAGCGCCGAGGCGGCGTTGTCATCGCCCTGCCGCGCGAGATCCTCATTCGAAAGGAACGTCGCGACCTCGGAGGTTTCCCGCATCGGCTCGGGAATGAAGCGTCCGAGCACGACGATCTCGCCTTCTTCTTCCGGCATGTCGGCGAAGGGATCGTCCTCCGCCGCCGGCTGCGCCGCGCCTTCGGCGGGCGGCGGCGCCTCGCTGGGCTGTTCCTGCGTCTGCGCCCAGACCAGCGACGGCGTGATCAGCATCGTCGTGACCAAAAGCACAAGCTTGTTCATGAATGAGAGCGACGGTTTCATCGTCATTGCCTTGGAGAAATCTGAAGAGGGCGGCGCGAGCCGGCGAAAAGGGGAAGCGGGCGGCGGTCGTTCCCCGCCGCTCGCTCCGGACCGTCAGCAGCTGGTTCCAGCCGCCAAGTTGCAGGTCCACGAGACCCACCAAGTGTCGCCCGAATTGCGCACCGCGCCGATCCAGCTCGTCGAGGTGAACCAAGGATCGATCGTGGCCGGATCGATGGCCGTGCGCGCATTCTCGTTCGCGCCGTTGATGAACGTCGAGGTGAGCGTGTTCGCCGTCGCCGTGGAATTGTTCGATCCCGCGCCGAAGGCGGTCGCAGCGGCCCCCGACAGCGCCGCGGGGCAATCGAACAGCGTCGAGTTGAAGGTCGGCGCCGGGCTCGTCTGGGCGCCCGGCTCCTGCACGCGCAGGCAGCTTGAGGAGCCGGTGACGACGCCGTTGAGGAACTGGCCGCTCGCGCCCGGCTGCCCGCCGCTGGTGTTGAGATCGATGCCGATCAGCGCCGCGCCCGAGCTGCTCGTCGCCTGCCCGACGAACGTGTAGTTCGCGATCGTCGGGTTGGTGTTGAGCCCGCCGCCGGCGCTCGCCACCGTCCGGTTCGAGCATTCGACCAGCTTGTCGGGCCCGCCGGAAGCGGCGTCCTGACGAATGATCACGAATTGCGCCCGGCCCTGCCAGCCTTCGTCGCAATCAAGCGAGTCATCCAGCGCGCCGGTGATGACGAGGTGCTTGATCCGCGCCAGGCCGCCGAAGATCTCGACGCCGTCATCGCCGGAATTGTGGATCTGCACGAAGTCGATGACCGTCCCGGAGCCCACGCCGCCGAGCGTGAGGCCGTTGAGATCGTCGCCCGCAGCAGCCGAGGTCAGGAACGCCCCCGGATAGCGGATCTGCAGATAGGTGATCCGACCGCTGTTGTCGTCCGCCGCGGCGCCGCCGTAGAGCGCCTGGTTGCCCGTGGCCGCCGTCACGCCTTCCACCGCGTTCTGGCAATCCACCGTGCCTTGCGTGACCGCGGTGTTGCAGCCGCGGATCGGGGCGCGTCCCAGAATGATGAGGCCCGCCCACTCGCGGCTCGCGCCGGCGTCAGGCCGCGACCCGATGGCGTCGCCGAGCGACGTCATGATCACAGGGGCAGCCGCCGTGCCGTTGACGAAGATCTGCGAGCCGCGGTTGACGATCAGCATGTCCGCCGCGCTGTCGCCGAACAGCGTCACGCCCGCGTCGATCGTCAGCGACGCCGCGACGCCCGCCGTGCCGGCCGCGCCCCGGTCCGTGCCGACATCGACCCGGCCGGAGATTTCATACACGTTGCCAGCCGTCAGCCGCAGGTTCGCCGGGACCGAGCCGGAGCCGAGCCGTCCCGCCAACACGCAACGCTTCACTGTCGACGAGCCGTTGAAGAAGCCGCCGTCGGTCGTGCCCGTCGGGCAGCCTTGAGATTGGAAGAGCTGAATGGTCCAGCCGAACGCCCAGTTCGAGGTCGGCGTTTCGGTCGGCGAGAACGCGCCCACATAGGTCGCGGAGTCGAGGGCCGAATTGATCGTCGCCGGGTTCACCGCCGTGCGCCCCACTTCGTTCGGGCCCGGCAGCACGCCCGCCAGCGTGTTGGGAACGTTCGTCGAGTTGTTCGCGCCCGCCGCGATCGCCGCCGCGCTCGCGCCGGAAAGCGCGGTGGGGCAGTCGAACAGCGTCGAGTCGAAGCGCGGCGCCGGGCTCGTTTGCGCGCCCGGCTCCTGCACGCGCAGGCAGCTGGAGGAGCCCGTCACCACGCCGTTCAGGAACCGCCCGCTGGCGCCGGGTTGCCCGCCGCTGGTGTTGAGATCGATCCCGATCAGCGCCGCGCCCGAGCTGCTCGTCGCTTGGCCAATGAACGTATAATTGGAGATGGTCGGGCTGGTGTTGAGCCCGCCGCCGGAGCTCGCGACCGTGCGGTTCGAGCACTCGATCAGCTTGTCCGGCCCGCCCGAAAGCGCGGTCTGACGGATCACCACATATTGCGCCGTCCCCTGCCAGCCCTCGTCGCAATCCAGCGAGTCGTCGAGCTGGCCGGTCAGCACCAGGTGGCGCAGGTTCACGAGGCCGCCGAACACCTCGATGCCGTCGTCGCCCGAATTGTGCACTTGCACGTGGTCGATCACGGTGCCTGAACCGACGCCGCCGAGCGTGATCCCGTTGAGATCGTCGCCCGCCGCGGCCGAGGTCAAGAACGCGCCGGGATAGCGCACCTGCACATAGCGCAGCGTGCCGCTGTTGTCGGTCGGCGTCGCGCCGCCATAGAGCGCCTGGCTGCCCGTCGCCGCAGTGACGCCTTCCACCGCATTCTGGCAAGCCGCCGTGCCTTGCGTGACCGCGGTGTTGCAGCCGCGGATGGGCGCGCGTCCAAGCAGGATGAGCCCGCCCCATTCGCGATTGGCGGTGGCCGCGTCGGTGCGGTTGAGACCCGCCTCCACGTCTTCGCGGCTGGTGAAGATGATCGGCTGGCTGGCCGTGCCGTCGGCGACGATGCGCGAACCGCGGTTGACGATCATCAGGTCGCCGGAATTGTCGCCGAAGAACACCACGCCCGGCGCCACCGTCAGGATCGCCGCCTGCCCGCTCGTGCCGCTGGCGCCGAGGTCGGCGCCGATATCGACGCGGCCATTGATGCGGTAGACGACGCCTGTGACGTTCGGAAGCGTCAGATTGGTCAGGATCTGGCCCGCCAGCTGGCAGATCGTGAACGCGCCAAGAGCGCCTTGATTGGTGGTGCCGGTCGGGCATTGCGCGGAACCGCCGCCCCCGCCGCCGCCGCCGCCGCCCCCGCCGCCGCCCGGCGGGGTCCCGGGATTGGTCGCGCCCGGCGAGGCGATGTCGCTTCCGCCTGAACACGCGCCAAGTCCGACCGCCAAAGCCAACGCCATGGCGCGCAAGCCAGAACCAAATCTCATAACGTCCCCCTCATCCCCCGCGCCGCGCTGAGCGCAACGCGCGACAGGTCACCCAAAATCAATCGCCGCAGCCGCCGTCCTCTCGGACGGCTGCGCGCGGTTAGCGATTAGGCAGGCAAGATGTCGTGGGCGTTTCGCTTCGATGAAGCTTCGCTTGCATTCGCGTGTCTGTTTCGTGACGGCGCGATTTTGAGGTTTGGCGTTTTCCGGTTTGGAACCAGAAGCTAGGCCCGCCTTCGGGCGTGTGCGCGCCGGCGTCGCTCAAACAGGTGCGACATCGCTTCCAATCGTGACATGTCGCGCCGCAGGCGCCCTTGTGGAGCGCGACGACGCCGCGCGCTTCGAGCGCCCTCGATCAGAGGATTCAGCGTCTTTGCGACCTGGGCGCTGCTTCGCCACGCGATGACGGCGACGATGAGATTAATCAGCGCTGCAACCGCATCCAGGAGCGCGGCGCTGCGATCGAGTTCGATCAGCGCCGTCGAAAGAGTCATCGCGGACGGCAGCAGCAAGGAAACGCTCATGGCTCCCTCCTTCGTGCGTGCAAACGGATGTTGAGAAGTTGGTACGGCCCACGGCCATGGACGACGTGTCGAGAAATCTCGAAATATGCGGACCGAAGCCCTCCGAGCGCCGCAGCTCGGCGCGATGCGCGTCCGGTCACCCAAGAGCGATCTCTGCAGCCGCCTTGCTCTCGAACGGCTGCGCGCAGTTAGCGTTTAGGCAGGCAAGACAACGAACGTGTGCCGCTTTTGTGAAGTTTGGGCGACGCAATGATTGCGTTTCCATGACGCGCCGCTTCGTTCACGACGCAAAATCGAACGAGAAGCAGTGCGTCGCGGCGCCGGCGCGCGCCGGCGCGCGGTGCAGCGAAGCGATGCGCAGCGTCCATTGATTGTCTGCATCGACGAACTGCGCCGCGATCAGGTGCGTCGTCCGCAAGCCCCCGCACAGGCCGCCGTCCCCGGCGCTGAGCGCCACCGTCTCCCGCGTCACCCGGTAGAGCCAGGGCCGCACGTCGGGCGGCGCTCCCAATATCTCCTGCAGCGACGCGACCTCGGTTCCCAGTTCAGCGACCGCAGCATCCTTGTCGATCGCCGTCGCCCGCACCGTCACCCCTTCCGCGAAAGCGAACGTCACGACGCCCCCCTCCCGCCCGACCGCCACGGCGCCAAGCGCCTCGGCCTGGCCGTTCGCGGGCCGCCACATCCGCCGCTCGCCGCCCGGCTCGGCCTGACC
>JACAEE010000022.1 GCA_013389015.1 Hydrogenophilaceae bacterium
GCGCCGCCGGCCGGCGTGCGCAGACAGCCGGCCAAGCCGTCGAAGCGCGCCTCGGCGCGCTGGACCTTCACGCCGTTCTCGACGCGCATGCGGCGGAATACGGCGCCGATGTGCACGCCGCCCGATGCACGCAGCGCTTCCAGGCGCTCGCGCTGCAAGGGGCTCATCTGGCGAATGAGCTTCTGCGTCTCCGAGTCGCTGCGCCAGGAGGCTTCGCGCTCGTCGATCAGATCGGCGAGCGCGGCGTTGCGCAGCGGCGGGACGGGCAGGCGCCACCAGACGACCTTGCGCTGCAGCGTCGCCGGCAGGCGACGCACCGCCGCTTGCACGCCGTCGCTGTGAAAGAACGCGTCGGGGCGAGGGGCAACAAGAGTCGGATGGAGCGAGCGCGCGGCGATCACGAATAGGCGCCGGCGCGATTGCGGCACGAAATGCGACGCGTCGATCTCCACCGCGCCGCAGCGATAGCCGAGTTCGTCCAAGGCCGCGACCAGGCGCTCGAAATCGGCGCCGCGGCGGGAGGTCAAAAGCCCTGTTACGTTCTCCAGGCAGATCACGCGCGGCGCGCGGCGCTCGGCGGCGAGCGCGCGCATCAGATGGTGGAACGCCCAGAACGCGCCCGAGCGGGGGGCGTCCAGGCCGGCGCGCGCGCCGGCGAGAGACAGATCCTGGCAGGGAAAGCTCGCCCAGGCGAGGGCGGCGCGGCCCGGCAGGTCGGCTGGGCCGAGCGCCTCGACGTCGCCCTCGCGCAGGACGTCGGCGCCGAAGGCGCGGGTATAGGCGGCCGCCTTGGCCGGGTCGTGGTCGTTGGCGAAGACGCACGCGAAGGCCGGCGAAAGCCCCAGCCGCGCCAGCCCGCCGCCGGCGAAGAATTCGTAGAACGCAAGAGCCTCGGGGCGCGCCATGGCCGCCCAGGATGCGCCGGAGTCGCCCGCGCGGGAAACACGGCAATGAGCCATAGGATAAGGAATCGTCATGCTTTATGCTGGGTGAAGGCGGGCGAACGGGAACGGATGGACCGGTGAGGAGGATTGGGGCGATGATGCGCGCGATGGCGACGCCGATGCGGGCGGCCGCGGCTGCGCTGGCCGTGAGCGCGCTTGTGGCCGGCGCCGGCTGCCAGCGCCAGGAAGGCGCCCAGACGCAAGGGACGGAAACCGCCGAATCGGCCGGCGAGGACGAACACACGGCCCAGGCCGACCAGGCGCTGGCCGCGCTCGGGGGCCCCGCCAACGCCGAGCAGCGCGCGCTCTATCGCGGCGATTTCACCGCCTCCGGCGATCTGGAAGGCGTCGGGGACGGCGAGGGCGCCTGGCAGCTCCAGCTTTCGTCCGAATACGCCCATTTCGTGCGCCCTGGCCTCCAGGACGAACTCAATTATGCCGAGCAACGCCAGTACCGCGCCCAGGGCATGCATGTGCGCGCCGGCGCGCTCGCGATCACCTTGAAGGCGGAGGAATGCCCGCTCAGCAATGGGCGAACGCTGCCCTATTCCGCAACCGTTCTGTTTGAGGGCGTCTCGTATCAGGGCTGCGCCGCCCCCGGGATCTCCGAGGGCGCGGGGCCGACCTGGGCGGCGCTCCTGCCGCAATTGCTGCCCGCGATCGACGCCTGCCTTGATCGGGCGCAGAACCGGCCGGCGCGGGTGACGCTGGCGAGCATGGTGGGCGACGGCCAGATCGGGGTGCGCATCCGCGAAGCCGATGGCGGCCGCTACGGCTGCACGGTCTCGACGACGGGGGAAGGCGCACCCGCCTATGATCCGCTGCTCGATTCCGACCGGCTGATCGGGGAGGGCGATCCCGAATTCGTCCGCGCGCCCGCCGACCCGCCGACGGCCAGCCGCTGCCGGTCCGTGAGCGAAGCGACGGGTCCGGAAGGAGAGATCCTCGGGTGGCTGGTGCGGCGCACCTGCTGAGCCGATTCAGTCCGCGTCAATGAAATCGCGGCAAGCCGCGCAGGCATGGGGCGGCGACTTCCCTTCATGCTCGGCGCGGCGATCGTCAGCGCGGCGATGCTCGCCGGGTGCGGGGGCGGCGCGCCGAAGGAGCTCGACGGGCTATGGGCGGGCGGGCCCGCCGCCTGTGAAGCCGGGCTCGGCGTGCGGTTTCGCGACGATGCGGTTGCGGCGCATCTTGAGGGCGCCGAAGAGGTCCTGCTCGAGGCGCCGCGCTACGCCCTGCAACGGCCGGGCGCACGGGTCCGGGTGCGGATCGATTACGCGCCGCCAGGCGGGCGGGCGGCTTCGCCGGTGCGCGGCGTCCTGGTGCTCGAGCGCGGCGAAGACGGCTGGCTCAGCGCGGTGGCTCACCGGCTTGAGGACGCCCGGACGGGCTCGGCGCTGGTGCGCCTGCGCGGCGACGCGATGGCTCGCATCTTCCGTCTGCGCCGCTGCGGCGCTGACGCGTGGATCGAGGGCCTGCGCGGACGGTAATCAAGAAGGACGGCAGCCAGGAAAAAGGCCCCCGCACGCGGCGGGGGCCTTGAAGAGGCGGCGCGCTCGGGAGACCGCGCCGTCGTGGCAAACGCAGAAACAGCAGGCGTTAGTTCTGCGCTTGTTGGGCGCGCGCGGCGGCGCGCGCGGCGCTCGACGACGCATTGCATTCGGCGATCTGCGCGGCGGAGAGCTGGTCATCCTCCGCGCCATAGGACGTCACCGGGCCGATTTCGCGGACCAGCGCGCGGCACGCGCTGACCGAAACGCCGTGGCGGGGCATCGCGCGGCAGACATCGCCTTCGCAGGTCCACAGCGTGGAGCGGGCGATAACGCGGGATTCTTGCGCCGGGGCTTGCAGCTGGGCGGTGAAAAGGTCGCGGGCCTGGGCGACGCCCACGAAAGCCGTGGAAAGGACCATGGCGGCGACCAGCGAACGGGTGAATGACACGAGTTTCATTGAGACGCTCCTTGAAAAGTTGACGCTGCCGTCACACACACACGACCATCACCATACAGCGCCGCAGAACGCTGACAAGAGAAAACTGAAGACTGTATCCAATGTTCACGTAACGCTCCTTACGCTCCGGTTTGGGGCGCGCCCGGGTGGGCGCCGTTCTGATAGCGGCCCGTCCGGCGCGGCGGCTCGCCGGGAGCGGGGGAATCCGCGTCGGTTTCAAATTCGGCGAAAGTCTTCCGGAATCGGCGAGGCGCGTGCCGACAATGCGCCCTTGGCGATCGGGCGCTTGATGCGCATTGCTCTTGAAGCATGTCCGAAACGATCGAACTCGCGGTGCGTGGGGCTGCGATCGGCGCTCTACTGGCGATGTACGCTTAGGCCGGCAGTACGGGTGCGCATCGTCGGCGCGCTCTTCGCGCTTTCGACGGCGTGCTACGCGATCACGGCTTCACCGACGCTGCGCGCAGCGTTGAGCGCGGGCGAGGCTTTCATCTTCCTCTTCTCCTGCTGCGGGGTCGCGTTCTTCTGGCTCTTCGTCCAAGTGCTGTTCGAGGACGGCGGGCGCTGGCGGCTGGCCGTCGCCGCTCGCGCGGCAAGGGCGGGAGAACGGATGACGGTTGGCGTCGCTGCGCTCTTCACGGCGGCGGTCGGCGACATCGCGGGTCGTGGCGCAGGCGGCGGTCGGCGAAGCGGAGCGCGGCTGATGCCGCGGCGACAGTCTTGACCATGAGGGGGCTCCTCTGTGGAGTGGGGCGAGAGACGCACGCGCGCGATCAGCGGCGGATCGACGAATGACGCAGCGGCGCCCCCAGGGAGAGAGCGATGGATTTCCGGATTCCGGCCGAGATCGAAGCCTATCTCAAAGAACTCGACGCGTTCATCGAAAAGGAGATCAAGCCGCTCGAACAGCAGGACGACAACATCCGCTTCTTCGATCACCGCCGCGAATGGGCGCGCACGGATTTCGAGAACGGCGGGCTGCCGCGGCATGAATGGGAGGCGCTGCTGGCGGAAGCGCGCAAGCGCGCCGACAAGGCCGGGCACCTGCGCTACGCGCTGCCGAAGGAATATGGCGGCAAGGACGGCACCAATCTCGGCATGGCGATCATCCGCGAGCATCTGGCGAAGAAGGGCCTGGGGCTGCACAACGATCTGCAGAACGAGCACTCGATCGTGGGGAACATGCCGCAGATCCTGATGCTGCGCGATTTCGGAACGGAGGAGCAGAAGAAGCTGATCACCGAGGCGCTCGAAGGGCGCTTTCGCGCGACCTTCGGGCTCACGGAGCCGCATCACGGCTCGGACGCCACGCATATGGAGACGCGAGGGGTCCCCGAAACCCGCGACGGGGTTAAGGGCTATCTGATCAATGGCGAGAAGATGTGGATCACGGGGATGCACGTGGCCACGCATTGCATGCTGTTCGCGCGCACCAGCGGCAAGGACGGCGATGCGCGGGGGATCACTTGTTTCATCGTCGACGCCAAGGATCCCGCGATCAAGATCGAAGAATATCTGTGGACGTTCAACATGCCGACGGACCATCCGCGGCTCTCGATCACCAATCTCTGGGTTCCCGAAAGCGCGATCTTCGGGCCGCCCGAATTCGGGCTGGCGCTGGCGCAGCACTTCGTGCACGAGAACCGGATCCGGCAGGCGGCGTCCTCTTGCGGGGCGGCGATGTACTGCATTGAGGAGAGCGTGAAATACGCGCGCCAGCGCAAGCCGTTCGGCGAGGCGCTGGCGAAGAACCAGGCGATCCAGTTCCCGCTGGTGGAGCTGGCGACGCAGGCGGAGATGCTCCGCCTGCTGATCTTCAAGACGGCGTGGGAGATGGATCAGATGCCGAAGCCGGAAGTCGAAAAGCGGCTCTCGGACAAGGTTTCGATGTGCAATTACTGGGCGAACAGGCTCTGCTGCGAAGCGGCGGACCGGGCGATGCAGGTGCATGGCGGGATCGGCTATTCGCGGCACAAACCGTTCGAGCACATCTACCGCCATCACCGGCGCTATCGAATCACCGAAGGCAGCGAAGAGATCCAGATGCGGAAGGTGGCGGGGCACCTGTTCGGCTATATGGGGCCGCGCAAGAAGGAGTTCGCGATCTACGACGCGGCGGACAAGGCGGCGGAGTAGTTGTCTGCCTCTCCTACAAGGGGAGAGGCGAGGAGCGGAGACATGCCTTACATCGATCCCGACCGCGAGACGTTCGCGCGGTTCAAAGATCTGCCGACGGATCAGCCGATCCATATGCTCAACCTTATCAAGCTGCGTGCGCAGGCCCAGTATGAGGACGGACGCAAGGCGACGGGGGCGGAAGCCTATGCGGCGTACGGACGCGAGAGCGGGCCGGTGTTTCAGCGGCTCGGCGGGCGGCAGGTGTGGATCGGCAAACCGGCGCTGATGTTGATCGGGCCGCAGGACGAAGCGTGGGACATCGCCTTCATCGCGGAATATCCGCGCGCGCAGGCGTTCATCGACATGCTGCGCGATCCGGTCTACCGCGAGGCGGTGAAGCACCGCACCGCCGCAGTCGAGGACTCGCGGCTTTTGCGGCTTTCGCCCTTGGCGCCGGGCGCGATCTTCGGAGAAACGCAGTGAGCGAACCAGTCCTGCAATCCCGCGATGGCGCGGTGTTGACGATCACGCTCAACCGCGCCGATGCGCTCAATGCGCTTAACCGGCCGCTTATGGAGGCGATGCGGGCGGCGCTGGCGCAGGCGGCGGCGGACAAGACCGTCCGTGCGCTGATCATCACCGGGGCGGGGCGCGGGTTCTGTTCGGGCGCCGATCTCATGGAGCCGCGCAGCGGCAAACCCGCCACGCCCGGCCAAGGCATCTCGGATTCGATGACGTCGCATTTCAATCCGCTGGCGCGGGACGTCGCGTACTTCCCCAAGCCGGTCGTGGCGGCGGTGAACGGGATTGCGGCCGGCGGCGGCGTCGGCCTGGCGCTGGCGGCGGATTTCGTGCTCGCCGCACGGAGTGCGAGCTTCGTTCAGGTGTTCACGCCGAAACTCGCGCTCGTGCCGGACATGGGCTGTTCGTGGCACTTGCCGCGGCTCGTGGGACGTGCGCGGGCGCGGGGGCTGGCGCTGCTCGGGGACAAGCTTTCGGCGGAGGACGCAGAGCGCTGGGGACTGATCTGGAAATGCGTCGCGGATGAGGCGCTGACGGCGGAGGCGAGCGCGCTGGCGCAGCGGCTGGCGGCGCTGCCGCCGCTCGCCGCGCAGCGCGCCAAGCAGGCGCTCGACGCGGCGTTCGATAACGATCTCGCGGCGCAGCTCGATCTCGAGCGGCGCTACCAGCATGAACTGGGCGACGCGCCCGACTTCGTCGAAGGCGTGCGCGCGTTCGCGGAGAAGCGTGCGCCGAAATTCGGCGGCTAAGGCGTCGCCGCATATTCGCGCACCAACGCGTCGAGATAGGCGCGGGCGGTCATGACGCTGGCGACGCGGAGGCGCTCGTTCAAGCCGTGCGCGTTGTTCTCGCCCGGGATGGAGAACAGGCCGGAGAGGCCGTAGGTGTGAATGCCGGCGGCGTTCAGGAAGCGCGCGTCGGTGGCGCCGGGGAGCATGTAGGGGACGAGCGGAACGCCCGGCCAGAAGCGCTGCGCGACGCGCTCCGCGGGATCGAGGATGCGCCGCGCCAGCGGGGGCGGGGGCGAAGGATCGCGGCGGCGCACGATGCGCACCGTAATCTGGGGATCGTTGAGCGCGCGTTCGAGCGCGGCTTGCACGTTCTCGGCCGTGTCGCTCTGCAATATGCGGCACGAGAGCGTCGCGCGGGCGCGCTGAGGCAAGGCGTTCGGCGCATGGCCCGCGTCGAGCTGGGTGGCGACGCAGGTGGTGCGCATCATGGCGTTGTAGTTCGGATTGCGCGACAGATACGCGGCCGCGGCCTGAGCGTTCGGATCGGCGGCGAGTTGCGCCATCGCGGCGCCGGCGTCGCCGCCCACGATTCCCGCCATGCGTTCGAAGAAGCGGCGCGTGGTTTCCGACAGCTGCACCGGGAATTGATGCTGGGATAGGCGGGCAAGGCCCATGCTCAAGCGGTAGATGGCGTTTTCCGGCACGGGGCGCGAGGAATGGCCGCCGGGATTGGTCACCTCCAGCTCGAAAACCTGGTGGATTTTCTCGCCGACCTGGATGAGCAGCGCGAGGGGGCGGCCGTCTTCGGAGAGCACGCCGTCGCCGCCCTCGTTGAGCGCGAAATCAGCCTCGATCAGACCGCGATGATTGCGCAACAGATAGTCGACGCCGTTGACGCGGTTCGACGTCTCCTCGCCGCAGGTGAGCGCGAGCTTGAGCGTGCGGCGCGGGCGATAATTCTCGCTCCGCATCCGGATGAACATGTCGAGGAAGATCGCGGCCATGGCCTTGTCGTCAGCGACGCCGCGGCCGTAGAAATAGCCATCCTCCTCGTAAAGCGTGAACGGATCGCGGGTCCAGTCCTCGCGGCGGGCGTCGACGACGTCGATGTGCGCGAGCAGCAGGATCGCGCCGGCGCGGCGGTTGCTTCCCTCGATGCGGGCGACAAGATTGCCGTCCTCCGGCGCGCCCTCGGGCACGATCACCTGCGCCTCGGTCCCGCTGAAGCTGGCCGCGCGCAGGCGCGCTTCAGCGGCGCGGACGACGCGCGTGCATGATCCTGTCGTCGGCGAGGAATCGATCTCGACCATCTCCTCATAGA
>JACAEE010000039.1 GCA_013389015.1 Hydrogenophilaceae bacterium
GCTCAGCGGCGGCCGGCGTCCGAATCGCATCCATCGACATGCTCCGCGGCTTGGTGATCGTGCTCATGGCCCTCGACCACGTTCGCGACTATTTCCACGCTGGCGCCTACCAGTTCGATCCGCTCGACCCCGCCCGCACCGACGCCTGGCTCTACGCCACGCGTTGGATCACCCATTTCTGCGCGCCGACGTTCGTCTTCCTCGCGGGAACCTCCGCCTGGCTGCAACTGGCGAAGGGCAAGTCGCGCGCGGCCCTCTCACGCTTCCTCGTCACCCGCGGCCTCTGGCTCGTCGTGCTCGAGTTCACAATTGTCAGCTTCGGCTGGGCGTTCGCGTTCCCGTACATGATCTTCCTGCAGGTGATCTGGGCGATCGGCTGGTCGATGGTGATCCTGGCCGCGTTGATCTGGCTGCCGCGCGTGGCCGTGCTGGCGATCGGCGCGGGCGTGATCGCCGGCCATGGCCTGCTCAATCCGATTCAGCCCGAGCAATTGGGCGCGTTCGCCCAGCTTTGGATCTTCCTCCACGATCCCGGCCCGGTCATTGTCGCCGGCCAGCCGGTGGGCTTCGCGCTCTATCCGGTGCTGCCCTGGGCCGGGATCATGGCGTTCGGCTACGGGCTTGCCGCTTGGTTCGCGGCGCCGGCGAATGTCCGTGATCGGAATTTCCTGATCCTCGGCGCGTCCATGATCGCCGCCTTCGCCGTGCTGCGTGTGATCAACCAATATGGGGACAACCAGCCCTGGTCGGAGCAAAGCGATGCGCTGACGACGGCGATGAGCTTCATGAACCTCACCAAATATCCGCCGTCGCTCATGTATGTGTGCGCGACGCTCGGGCCGATGCTGTTGCTTGTCCCGGCGCTCGAACGCATGCGCGGCCCGCTTGCCGGATGGCTGCGCACGTACGGCGCCGTGCCGCTTTTCGCCTATGTGCTGCACATCTACATCGTCCACGCGCTGGCGATGGCGGCCAACGCCGCCGCGGGGCGCGACGTCGCCGGCTTCCACAACTTCATCGTCAATGTCTTCACCAATCCCGCGGCGCTCGCGGGTACGGGATTTGATCTTTGGGTCGCCTATCTCGCCTGGGCGGTCGTGCTCGCGATCCTGTTCCCGCTCTGCGCCTGGTTCGCGCGCGTGAAGCGCACCCGCAAGGATTGGTGGCTGAGCTATCTGTGATCGCCGCGGCGACGCGCCGCGGCGAGCCTCGCGATCCCTCTCGCGGGTCTGCGGCCCAGCGCCTGGCCGCGCTGGCGCCGTTTCCTTCCCGCGCGACGCATGCTAGCCCGCGCCTATGGGCCAGACCGAGCAGCGCCTCGTGGAGACCGCCGACCGGATCACGGTCGCGCTCGACCGCCTCCTGCCGCGCGCGCAGGGGCCTGAGGCGCGGCTGCTCTCGGCGATGCGCTACGCGGCGCTGGGCGGGGGCAAGCGCCTGCGCCCGTTCCTGCTCCTGGAGGTCGGGCGCATCTTCGATGCGGATGAGCAGGCGCTGCTGCGCGTCGCCGCGGCGGTGGAATGCGTGCACACCTTCTCCCTGGTGCACGATGATCTCCCCTGCATGGACGATGACGACACCCGCCGCGGCCAGCCCACGGTGCATGTCGAATTCGACGAGGCTACGGCCCTTCTCGCCGGCGACGCGCTGCTCACCTTCGCCTTCGAACTCCTCGCCGAACCCGCCACCCATCCCGATCCGCAGATGCGCGCCAAGCTGATCTCGGGCCTCGCCAAGGCGACGGGTCCGCAAGGCATGATCGCCGGCCAGGCGCTCGACATGGCCGGCCGCGAAATGGGTGATGATCTCATCGCCATCACCCGCATGAACCGGCTGAAGACCGGGGCGCTGATCAATTTCTCGGTCGAGGCCGGGGCGCTGCTCGGCTGCGCGCCCGACGACGCCCGCCACGCGCTGCAGCGCTACGCCCACGACGTGGGCCTGGCCTTCCAGCTCGCCGACGATCTCCTCGACCTCCAGGGCCGCCCGGACGTGACCGGCAAGGCCGTGCAGAAGGACGCCGCCGCCGGCAAGGTCAATTTCGTCACCGTTCTGGGCGAGGGGCCGGCGCGCGAGCGCATGCGGCTTCTCGCCGCCCAGGCCAAGGGCCACCTCGCGATCTTCGGTCCCAGGGCCAAACTCTTGTCAGAAATCGTCGATTTCGTCATGAATCGGCAGCATTGAGGGCGGTAGGCTGACCATGCCGCCGGCCGTCAGGGGCATGGATTTTCCGCGCCTGAGCCAGTGCGAAGGACACGCTGGTGCCAGCCACGCCTCTCCTCGATACGATAAGGACCCCCGCGGATCTGCGCGCCCTGGAGCACCGCCGCCTCCAGGAGCTGGCCGACGAGGTCCGCGCCGAAATGATCGAGGCGGTCTCGCTCACGGGCGGCCATCTCGGCGCCGGCCTCGGCGTCGTCGAGCTGACGGTGGCGCTGCACTATTGCTTCGACACGCCGAGGGACATCCTCATCTGGGACGTCGGCCACCAGGCCTATCCCCACAAGATCCTCACCGGCCGGCGCGACCGCATGCGCACCATCCGCCAGGGCGGCGGCCTCTCCGGCTTCACCAAGCGCAGCGAGAGCGAATACGACCCCTTCGGCGCCGCCCACGCCGCCACCTCGATCTCGGCCGCGCTCGGCTTCTGCGTCGCCCGCGATCTGAGGGGCGACGACAACCACGTCATCGCCGTCATCGGCGACGGTTCGATGTCGGCGGGCATGGCCTATGAGGCGATGAACAACGCCGCGGAGACCACCAAGCGGCTCATCGTCGTCCTGAACGACAACGACATGTCGATCGCCCCGCCGGTCGGCGGCATGAGCGCCTATCTCACCAAGCTCGTCACCTCGCGCACTTATCGCAAGGTCCGCGAGACGGCGAAGAAGGTCACCGAAGCGCTCGGCGCGCCGATCCACGACGTCGCCAAGAAGGCCGAGGAATACGCCCGCACGCTCGTCACCGGCGGCACCTTCTTCGAGGAATTGGGCTTCCATTATCTCGGGCCGTTCGACGGCCACGACATGAACCAGCTCACCCGCATCCTCGCCAACGCCAAGCTCTACAAGGACCATCCCGTCCTCATCCACATCGTCACCAAGAAGGGCAAAGGCTATCCGCCGGCGGAGAATGCGGCCGACAAATATCACGGCGTCGCCAAGTTCAACGTCGTCACCGGCGAGCAGGCCAAGGCCAAGCCCGGCCCGCCGAGCTACACCAAGGTCTTCGGCCAAACGCTGATCAGGCTGGCCGAGCAGGACGACAAGATCATCGGCGTCACCGCCGCAATGCCCTCCGGCACCGGCCTTGATCTCTTCGCCGAGCGTTTCCCGTCGCGCATGTACGATGTCGGCATCGCCGAGCAGCACGCGGTGACGTTCGCCGCCGGCCTGGCCGCCGACGGCATGAAGCCCTTCGCCGCGATCTATTCGACGTTCCTGCAGCGCGGCTATGACCAGGTCGTGCACGACGTGGCGATTCAGGGCCTGCCCGTGCGCTTCGCGATCGACCGCGCCGGCCTCGTCGGCGCCGATGGCGCGACCCACGCCGGCGCCTTCGACATCGGCTATCTCGGCGCGCTCCCGGGCTTCGTGGTCATGGCCGCCGCCGATGAAGCCGAGCTTGCGCACATGGTCGCGACCTGCGCGGCGATCGATGATGCGCCCAGCGCGGTGCGCTATCCGCGCGGCGAAGCTCTGGGCGTTCCGATCCCGGACGAATTGGCGCCGCTGGCCATCGGCAAGGGCAGGGTGGTGCGCGAGGGGACGACGATCGCGCTGCTCTCCTATGGCGCGCGCCTGGCTGATGCGCTGAAGGCCGCCGATCGCCTCGCGGCCATGGGGCTGTCGACGACGGTGGCCGACGCGCGCTTCGCCAAGCCGCTGGACGAGGATCTGATCCGCCGTCTGGCGCGCGAGCACGAAGTGCTGATCACGATCGAAGAAGGCGCCGTCGGCGGCTTCGGCGCGTTCGTGCTGCATTTCCTGGCGAAGGAGGGCGCGCTCGACTGCGGCCTGCGCATCCGCACGCTGACCTTGCCGGACCGCTTCCAGGACCAAGACAGCCCCGCCGCCCAGATCGCCGAAGCCGGCCTCGACGCCGATTCCATCGCCGCCGCCGCGCTGACTGCGCTCGGGCGAGACGCGCTGACCGGCGAGGGCGAGGCTAGGGCTTAGCGTTATTCCGCAGGGACGATTTTTCCGCGGCGCAACCGGTCGCTCATCCGCTCATTGCGAACAAGGATGCGCCGCTCATCGGCAATGAGCTGCACCAGCTCCTGGCGAGTAGCGCTCTTGGGTACGCCCGTCGTCCGGTTGAACAGCGCGTAGAAAATCTGGACGAGCATGGGCTTCGTCAGTTTTCGCGCGCTGGCGATTTCGTCCAACGCATGCTCAAACGCACGATCATCCTGAAACGCGCTCTTGAGCATTGCGACGGCGCTTGAGACCCGTTCGGGCTCGGGCGCCGGGACGGGCTGCGGCGGACGCTTCCGGGCTCCAGGATCAGCGCCAGTCAACTTTCGAATCAAGCTCTGGATGCTCATGTCATCATGAGCGCCAGCGGAAGTTAACGCAGCATCAACGACCTGCGCCAACTCTTCGATTGCTTGCCGCTCATCCGTTTCGTTTGCCAAACGCTTGAGAAGTCGGCGCAAGTCGCGCACCTTCATTTAGGTCAGTCTCTTTTCAATCGCCTGCCCGAGCTTATCAAAAATCGCTTCCGCTGTCGTGGACCTTACGTAGGCGACCCCGATGCCGGCTGCGCGGGCGATTTCGGCGCGCCGTTGCACCCAGGCCTCCTCGATCACGAAATCGTCGCGCCCCCACTTCGTCGCGCCATATTCCTTCAGCCGCGCGAGCGCCCGCGCCTCTTGCAATTGCAGCTTTCCCCCAGGCGCGCTCGACACGATCGATGGGACGATCCCCACAATCCTGAGCGCTGGAAAAAGCGGAGGCTCGGCGTTCTGCATGCGGTCGATCTGCTGCAGGAAGTATTGCGCCGCCTGGGCGGACATGTCGTCGAGGGTGGTGGGCACGATCAGCGCCGTCGCCGCCGACAGCGCGTTGATCGCGCCGGTAGTCAGGCGCGGCGGTGAATCGATGATCACGGCGCCGAACTTGTTCTGAATCTCAGGCCGGCGCAGATGCTGGCAGAGGCGATGGATGAGGTCGTCGCCTTGCGCTGGCCCGCCGTCATCTGGGCGCCTGCGAACCCACGCGATCATCTCGTTGTTCTCGATCGTCGCGAACGGATAGTCCGCAGGAAAGAGGAACACGTCCTCAACTTTGCGCCGCATCTCGCGACAATAGATCTCGGGATTGGGAAACTGCGCCGGCGGCATGATCAAGGCGTGCGCCGTCATGTCCCGGTCAGTGTATCCCGCTTCTCCCCGCACACATTCCGAGAGCGAGCCCTGATAGTCGAAGTCGATGAGGAGAACCGGCTTCTTCTTCGCTTTGCGGAAGTACATCGCTAGATTGACGGCGATCGTGGTCTTGCCAACGCCGCCCTTTTGCGCTGCGACCGTTATGATCGGGATTCCGTTCTTGTTCGGCGTGACAATGGCGCTCGGCGCGTATTGCTCCCAGATCGTACGTTCATCAGGAATCTCGGGCGCAGGCGGAGGAGGCGGCGGCGTCGGCGGCGGCTTGTTTCTGATCTTGCGCTACAGACCATTCAGCTGCCGCCCGAGCCACGCGGCAAGCCGCAATAGCCTATGGAAGAACTCGAAAATGGGATTGGCGATTAGGGCCATCAGATAGAGGGATATGACAGCGACGAGAGCCGCCTCGATCATCGGGCGATAGCGCGGATCAAGATTGCGAAGAGCCTCTGTGATCGGCCCAGCGTCGAAGATGCCGTCCATCACTCGTCCCCCGTCTTGTTGAGGGATCTTCTACTCTCAATTTGATCGGGTTCAACTGCAGGTCGAGATAGACTGAATCTATCCTCCCCCCTCCCGCGCCGCGGTATGATCGCGGCGTGCACGTTCCGATCCGCCCCGCCTACACATCCGCCGCCATCGCGCGAAAGCTCGCGCGCTGTCGGGCGAAGGCGCTCGAATGGGCCGCTCTCATTCTCGAAGGTTTCGGCCTCGCTGCGCTCGCGCGCGACGTGCGCGCCGCGTGCGCCGACGAGCTGCGCGCCATCGCGCTGCACCTGCGCGCGCTGATCGTGCTCAAGGCGCTCGCCGACGCCCCGCTCGAGGCGCCGCGCAAACGCATCGCCCATCCGCACGCCGCGCCGCCCGGCTGCCGCTGGCGCGCCGGGTACGGATCAAGC
>JACAEE010000031.1 GCA_013389015.1 Hydrogenophilaceae bacterium
GCCGCAACGCTGCGCGCGCAGGGCTTGCGCCGCCGCGTGCGATGCCGTTTGATTTGCGCTCGTGAGGAGTTCATGCGGATCATGATTCTCGGCGCGGCTGCGGCCGCCGCGTTCGCGCTCGCCGCCTGCGGGAACAACGCCGCGACCGACGCGCCCGCCGCCGACGCCGCCAGCTTCCCCAGCCTCGCGGCCGCCTCCTACCGCGCCGAAGCCGTCTCCACCGCGGCCGACGGCAAGCAGACCCGGGTCGTCCAGATCCGCTCCGGCCCCAAGACGCGCATGGAGTTCGCCTCCGAGCAGGGCGCGGTCGTCATGCTGTTCGACAGCGCCGCCCAAAGCGCCCACGCCATCATGCCGGCCCAGCGCATGGCGATCCGGCTGGCGGCGGGCGGGCCCGACGCCTTCGCCGTGAGCGACCCGAGCCAGATCTGGTCGGCCGGCGCCCAAGGCGCGACGCCTACGCATACCGGCGCCTGCGCCGTCGCCGGCGAGACCGGCGCGGAATGGACCGTCGTCAAGGAGGGCGCCGCGCCCAACGTCGCCTGCGTCACCGGGGACGGGATCATCCTGCGCCTGCGCCAGGGCGACCGGGTCACCTGGGAGGCTGTCAGCGTGAGCCGCGGGCCGCAGGATCCGCAGCTTTTCGTCGTCCCGGCCGGTTATGCGCTGCAGGACTTCTCCGCGATGAGCCCGGCCGGGTCCGATCAGGCCGATCCGGCCGCGCCCGCCGGCGCGCCCGGCGCCATCAGCCGCGAGGAGGCGATCCGGATGGCGCAGGACATGGCGGAGAAAGCAAAAAGGAGCCAATAAACAGCACGTTCTGCATCTCCACAGGCGGCGCGTCGACGGCTCCCGCCTGGGGCGGCGTCCCCGTGTTGCGCTGCGCCATGGACGTGCTATGCCTCCATGTTCCGCCTTTGGACCCAAAGCATGATTTTCGCGAGCGCCGCCAATTCGGCACTTCCGCAATTGGCGCCTGAACTTGTGCGCATCCTGCCCCAGCAATGGGTGCGCGCGTTCATCGACTATCCCGACGTGGTGGCGGCGTTCGTGTCGATGGGCCTGGCGGCGATCCTGATTTCGCTCTTCTGGCTCGTGCGCGGCGCGACGAAAGCGAGCGCGGCGGCGCGGATCGCGCTCCGCGCGCAGGCGCTCAAGCGCGCCAAGGATCATCGCGCGCTGATCCTGATCGGCTATATCGACGGCGGCGGCCACGGCCTGCGTCAGGAACTGAAGCGCGCGATCGAGGACAATTTCGGCCTGTTCGCCTTCCAGGCCGAGGCGGTTGTGGAGCTCTTTCCCGTTCGCCTGGGCGTGCCGGCGCCGGCCCGGGCCAACCCGAAGGCCAACGCCGAGAAGCGCCGGCGCATCGCCCAGGCCGCGGTCGACATCCTGGATAAGTCCGCCGCCGACGTGATCATCTGGGGCAAGCGCGGCATGTTCGGCCCGCTCGATCTCAGAATGACGACGGTGCCCGCCTTCGGCCGCGTGCCCGAGGTGGACGTCGTGCAGCTCGGCTGGCGCGCGCGGCGCACGGGCGAGAGCGTGCAGCAGGCGCTCGCCTACGCCTGCGCGCGGCGGGCCAGGCCCGTGCTCAATCGCCCGCAGGACTACAAGCCCGAGCGGCTGCAGCCGATCGTGGAGGCGCTCGATCGCCTCGTCGAGGATCCGCCGGAGGAAATCTCCGACGGCGTGATGATGGACATCCTCAACGACTTCGCCTCCGGCGCGCTGAGCCTTGGCGAACGCGGCGGCCATATGCGCTGGCTGCAGAAATCGCTCGATGCGCGCCAGCGCTATCTCGACCAGGTCGACCGCTCGATCGACCAGGCCGCCTGGGGCGCGGCGCAGCAGGAGATCGGGCGCGCGCTCGCCGCGCTCGGCGAACGCGAAGGCGCCAAGGACAAGCTTGAGGAAGCCGTCTCGCGGCTCAAACTTGCGATGGACGCGCTGCGCGCCACCGAAAGCCTGCAGAACGCCGAAGTCGCCATGCGGGCGCTGCAGCGCGCCGAGCAGACGCTCATCCAGCGCAAGCGCATCGGGCTGCGCTGGCCGGTCTAGATCATCGCCATGCCGCCGTTCACGTGCAGCGTCTGGCCGGTCACGTATCCGGCTTCCTCGCTCGCGAGATAGACCGCGGCTGCAGCGATGTCGTCGCCGGTCCCGAGCTTGCCGGCGGGAATGCGCCCAAGCAGCGCTTGCTTTTGCGCGTCGGGCAGAATGTCCGTCATCGCCGATTGGATGAAGCCCGGCGCGATGCAGTTCACGGTCACGTTGCGGCTCGCCACCTCCTGCGCCAGCGATTTTGCGAACCCGATCATGCCGGCCTTCGACGCGGCGTAGTTCGCCTGCCCCGGATTGCCGGTGACGCCGACGACGCTGGTGATCCCGATGATCCGCCCCCAGCGGTTCTTCATCATCCCGCGCAGCGCCGCGCGCGAGAGCCGAAAGAACGCTTCGAGATTGATCTTGAGCACGCTTTGGAAATCCTCGTCCTTCATCCGCAGCAGCAGACCGTCCTTCGTCACCCCGGCGTTCGACACCAGGATGTCGAGCTTGCCCAGCACCGCCTCGGCTTGCGGCACGAGTTCATTGACGGCGCCGGCGTCCGCCAGCGACGCCGGCAGCACGACCGGATCGCGCTTGAGCTGCGCCTTCACCTCCTCCAGCGCCTCCACCCGCGTGCCCGACAGCGCCACCCGCGCGCCGGCCTCGTCGAGCCGGCGCGCGATCGCCCCGCCAATGCCGCCCGCCGCGCCCGTGACCAGCGCCGTTTTCCCGGAAAGATCGAACATCTCATGCTCCTTCGCCGCCCGGGCTTACGCCGCCCCCGGCCTGCGCTCAACCTTCGCCGCGCCCGCGCATCTGCGCTATCGAGGACGGCGAGGAGGATCCCATGCGCCGCACCCTCGCCGTCATCGCCCTGGCGTTCATGACCGCTTGCGCGGCCGCCCAGCCGCCGAACACCGCGGAGCCCACGATGCAGCAAGCAGAACCCGGCGATGCGCCCGCCGCGCCCAGCAGCGGCGAGTCCGCTTTCGACGTCGCGCTCTACCGCGAACTTGCGCAGGAGAGCGGCGGCCACTTCGTTTCACCGCTCAGCGTGGAGAGCGCCTTCGCGCTCGTCTACGCCGGCGCACGCGGAAGAACCGCCGCCGAGATGGCGGACGTGTTCGGCTATGACGCCGATTTCGCCGCCGCCGCCGCGGCCGCGCAGGCGCGCGACGCGGCGCTTGAAGCCAACGGCCAGTTCGCCATCGCCAACGCAGTCTGGGTCGAGCGCAGCTTCGCCCTCGCGCCGCCCTATGTGCGGCTCGTCCGCGACCGCATGGGCGCGATGGTCGCGCCCCTCGACTTCAGCGATCGCCGCTCCGCCGCGAACACGATCAATGCCTGGGTCAGCGAAGCCACCGCCGAACGCATCCCAAGCCTCATCTCTGAAGCTTTCATCACCGAGGATGCCCGCCTCGTCCTCACCAACGCGGTTTACTTCAAGGCCGACTGGGCCGACCAATTCCGCGCCAACGACACCCGCGAAGGCGATTTCCGCCTCGCCTCCGGCGACACGCGCCGCGCTCAGTTGATGCGGCAAACCACCCGCGCGCGCTATTTCGAGGAGGACGCCTTCCAGGCTGCCGAGTTCGACTATGCCGGCGACGCCTTCGCCCTCGCCGTCTTCCTGCCGCGCACGCCCGACGGCTTGCCTTCGCTCGAGGCGCGTCTGGGCGATCTCACGCCTTGGCTCGCGCGTCTCTCCGCCGCCAACCGCGCGGAGCTTAATCTCACCTTGCCCAAGGTCGAGATGAACACGTCCTATGATCTTGTCGCCCCGCTGCAGCGCCTCGGCCTGCGCGCAGCGTTCTCGCATAACGCCGACCTTTCCGGCATCGCCGGCGGCGGCCTCGTCGTCTCCAAGGTGATCCACAAGGCGTTCCTGAAAATCGACGAGCAAGGCACGGAGGCGGCCGCCGCGACCGCCATCGGCGTCGAGGTTACGAGCGCGCCGGCGCCGCCGCCCCGGCGCATCGACTTCACCGCCGACCGCCCGTTCTTCCTCGTCCTGCGCCACAAGCCGAGCGGCCAGATCCTGTTCCTCGGCCGCGTCGTCGATCCCGCGGGCTGAGCCCTGCGCAGCGGCGTGTGCGCTTATCGCAAGCGCGCTGTTTCGGGCTGCGCGCGCCTCCGCGGCGGCGATCGCGTCCCGCACCTGGGCGCGGTCCTCCGGATGAACCCAGGAGAGCTCGGCGCGTTCCTCGCGGCTGGTGCGCGCCGCGCCCGGCGAAGGCGCGTCGTTCGTTCTCAAGCTGCCGCTCGCAACCTAGCCTGGGCGCGCCTATCCCGCGATGTACTGCGCGCCGTTCACGGTCAGCGTCGAGCCGGTGATGAAGGCCGCGTCATCGCCGGCGAGGAACGCCACGGCGCTGGCGATCTCCTCGGCCTTGCCAAGCCGGCCGACCGGGATCGTGGCGATGATCTTGTTGAGCGCCGCTTCCGGCACCGCGGCGACCATGTCGGTGTCGATATAGCCGGGCGCGACGCAATTCACGGTGACGCCCTTGTTGGCGTTCTCCTGCGCCAGCGCCTTGGTGAAGCCGATCATGCCGGCCTTGGCGGCGGAATAGTTCACCTGTCCGGCCTGGCCCTTCTGGCCGTTGATGGAGGTGATGTTGATCACCCGCCCGAAGCCGCGCTCGCGCATGCCTTCGATCACCGGACGCGTCATATAGAAAAGCGAATCGAGATCGACGCGGATGACCTCGCGCCAAGCGTCGACGTTCATCTTGTGGAAGAATCCGTCGCGGGTGATGCCGGCGTTGTTGACCAGCACGTCGACGGGCCCGAGCTCCTGCTCCACGCGCTTCACGCCCGTTTGGCACGCCTCCCAATCGCCCACGTCCCACTTGAACGCGGAGATCTTGAGCTCCTTGGCGCAGGCTTCGGCCGCCTTGTCGTTGCCGGCGTAGTTCGCCGCCACTTTATAGCCGAGGCTCTGCAGTTTGGCGCTGATCGCCTTGCCGATGCCGCGTGTGCCGCCCGTCACCAATGCGACGCGTGCGCCATTGCCCTTCGCCATGATCGGTCCCTATCTCCCTAACGCGCTCAAGCCGGCTTGAACTCCCCGCACCAATCCTCAGCGGCGACGACGGGGAATCCGTCTTTGGCGCCTTTTGCGCCGGGCGTGGGCGGGTAGCGACGACAGACCGACCACCGCCCCTGCCGCCGATAGAAGAACCGGCAGACTTCGCAGCGCTCGGCGGACGCTTTTGCGTCGTTCGCCATCGTTTCCTCCACGCCGGCTTGTTCTAGCGGCGCTTCGCGCGCTTTGGCTAGGCCGCCGCGCGCCTCACCATAGCGTCGCCACGCCATAGGCGGGCAGCATGGCGTCCGGCGATGCGATCACAAACCCATCCGCCTTGGCCTGCGCCACAAGCAGCCGATCCCATGGATCGCGGTGATGGCGCGGCAGCGTCGCGGCCTCGACGAAGTGTGTTATCGTCAAGCCGGCGACGAGATATCCGCGCGTGATCAGCGCCGTCTCCCAATCCGGGATGCTGGGCATGCGCAATTTGCCGTTCGCCCGCTTCCACTCGATCTCATAGGCGGAGACTGGGCTGACGAACACCGCATTGGCGGGCGCCACGATCGCCGCCCGCGCGTGCGGCCCGATCGGAAACGACGCGAACAGGACGCCGAGCAAGGCCGGCGCATCGAGCAGCACCCTCACGGCCCGTCTTCGCCGGCCTTGAGCGGTCCCGCCTGGTCCTCCGCGAAGGAGCGGTCAAGGAAGTCGGCCGCCTCCTCGTCCGGCGACCACGCATCAGGCGCAACCCAAACCTCCCCCAGGTGCGAGAAGATCCCGATCTCTCGCGCCCCCTGGAGGCGGGTTTGCCCGGCCGGCTTCAGCACCACCGCCGGCTTGCCGTCGCGGGCGATGATCACTTCTTCGCCCGCCTCGGCGCGCGCGATCAGCTCGGAGAGCTTCGCCTTCGCCTCGGCCACATTCATTTGGATCGCCATTGGTCCAACATAGTCCAACAACATGGTCCAAGCAAGGTGCTGGACCGGGCGTCGGCCGGCGCCGCACAGTGAGCGCCATGGCCCGCACGATCGCGCTCTACGCCTTGGCGCTCGCCCTCGCCGCCTTCGCCCTCCAATGGCTGGAGCACCGCGCCTTGGTGCGCGCCTTTCCGCTGCAGGGCTATATCGCGCTGATCGGCGTCGCCTTCGCCGGCCTTGGGCTCTATGTCGGTTGGCGTCTGGCCGCGCGGCCAAGCGGCCAGGGCTTCGCCCGCAATGACGCCGCCTTGCGTTCCCTCGGCATCACCGAGCGCGAGCGCGCCGTGCTCGACCTCCTCGCCGCCGGCCAGTCCAACAAAGAGATCGCGCGCGCCCTCGGCGTCTCGCCCAACACCGTTAAGACGCACATCGCCCGCCTGTACGAGAAGCTGGACGTCCAGCGCCGCACCCAGGCCGTCTCCCGCGCCCGCGATCTCGCCCTGATCCCGTAACTCCAGGCGAAATCGCCGAAATCACCCGTTTGGGCGATGGTGCGACGCGCCGCGAAGCAGGCAGCGTAGCGCGCGTCGCAACTCAGGAAGGGACTGCCCCATGCGCACCATCGCCCTCTCTTATGGCGGCCTCGCCGGCGCGCTCGTGATCTCCGCCATGATCGCCGGCTTCTTGCTTGGCGCTGACCGCGCCTCCTCCAGCAGCGTCTGGCTTGGGTATCTGACGATGGTGGTGGCGCTTTCGCTCATTTTCCTGGGCGTGAAGCGCTATCGCGACGTCGAGAAGGGCGGCGTGGTGAAATTCCTGCCGGCCTTCCTGGTCGGCCTGGCCATCGCCGCCGTCGCCGGCGTCGTCTATGTCGTCGGCTGGGAGATTTATCTCGCCGCGACCGGCTACGCCTTCATGGGCGAATACACCGCCGCGATGATCGAGGCCAAGCGCGCCGCCGCCCCCGCCGGCCCGGCGCTCGACGCCGAGATCGCCAAGCTCCGCGAAATGGAGGCGATGTACGCCAATCCCGTCTTCCGCGTGCCGATCACTTTCCTGGAAATTTTCCCCGTGGGCCTCGTCATCGCGCTCATTTCCGCGGCCCTGCTGCGCAACCCCAAAGTGCTGCCCCGCCGGGCGGCTGCGGCCTGACCGAGAAGCGCTATTTCGCGCGCGCTGCAAGGACGGCCATCACGTCCTCCAGCGTCGCGCCGCGCGCATGCAGCAGCACGCTCAAGTGATAGAGCAAGTCCGCCGCCTCGGCGCAGAGCTCTTCCGGCGTTCCAGCCGCGCCCGCGAGCGCCGTCTCCACGCCCTCCTCGCCCACCTTCTGCGCGATCCGCTTCGGCCCGCCGGCGAGCAATTTCGCCGTCCAGCTTTCGCTCTCCGGCGCCGCAGCGCGCGCGGCGATCGTGCGCTCGAGCGCGGCGAGCCGCCCGCTCCCCGGCGCCGTCTCTCGGCCGAAGCAGCTCGTCGTGCCGAGATGGCAAGCGGGCCCCGTCGGGGTCACACGCACGAGCACGGCGTCGCCGTCGCAATCGCGCGTCACCGAAACCACGGCGAGCCGATGCCCGCTCGTCTCGCCTTTGCGCCAGCGGCCGCCGCGCGAGCGCGAGAAGAACGTCGCCTCGCCGCTGGCGATCGTCTCTTCGAGCGCCGCGCGATCCATATAGGCGAGCATCAAGACCTGCAGCGTCGCCGCGTCCTGCACCACCGCCGCGATCAGCCCGCCGCCCTTGGCGAAATCGAGCCCATCGATCTCCGCGCTCGTCATGGCCTGACCTCCACGCCCGCCTGCGCGACCGCGCGTTTGATGTCCGCGATCCCGACGGCGCCGCTGTGCAGAATCCCCGCCGCCAGCGCGCCCGAGACGTCGGCTTCCGCGAACGCGGCCACGAAGTCCGCCGGCGTTCCCGCCCCGCCCGACGCCACGAGCGGGATCGAAAGTCGCGCCCGCGCCGCTTTGAGCTGCGCGATGTCATAGCCCTCGCGCGTGCCGTCGCGATCCATGCAATTGAGCACGATCTCGCCTGCGCCGCGCTCTTGCGCCTCCACGATCCAATCCATCGTCAGCCGCGCCGTCTTCGTGATCGTCTTCACATCGCCCGTATATTGGAACGCGCTCCACGCGCCGTCGATCATCCGGCTGTCGACGCCGACCACCACGCATTGCGTGCCCGCGACCTCGGCGAGTTCGGTGATGAATTCCGGCCGCTCCAGCGCCGGCGAATTGATCGAGATCTTGTCGGCGCCATGCTCCAGGCACGCGATCGCCTGCGCCACGCTGCGGATCCCGCCCGCCACGCACAGAGGAATATCGAGATGCCGCGCGATCGCGCTCAGCCAGGAATAATCGATCACCCGCCGCTCGGCGGACGCCGTGATGTCGTAGATCACGATCTCGTCGGCGCCGGAATCGCGATAGCGGATCGCGAGTTCGACGGGATCGCCCATGTCGGCGTGGCCCTCGAACCGCACGCCCTTGACGACGCGCCCGCCCTTCACGTCGAGGCACGCGATGATGCGTCTAGCCGGCAAGCGCGTCCTCCAGCGAAAACTTTTTCTCATAGAGCGCCTTGCCGACGATCGCGCCGGCCGCGCCCGTCGCCCGCAGGCGCTTGAGGTCATCCAGCGATCCCACCCCGCCGGACGCCTGCACCCGGAGATCGCTCCGTAAGCGGATGATCTCCGCCATCAGCGCGGCGTTGGGCCCTTCCAGGGTCCCATCGCGCGAAATGTCCGTGATCAGCGTATGCGTGAGCGAACCCGGCGGATAATCGGCCAGCACATCGCTGAGCGCCCGCCCGGTCCCCACGCGCCACCCGTCCACCGCGACGTCAAAGCCGCTTTCGCCCGCGCGCACGTCGAACGCGCAGCACATGCGCTCCGCGCCCAGCTCCGCGATCCAGCCCCGCACCTCGTCCGGGCGCCGCACGGCCGTCGAACCCACGACCACGCGGCGTACGCCCGCCTCGATCAGCGCCGCCGCATCAGCGCGCGCCCGCACGCCGCCGCCGCATTGCAGATGGACGCCCGCCCGCGCCAGCTGCGCAATGAGATCAAGCTGCGCTGGCCGTCCCGCCCGCGCGCCGTCAAGATCAACGACATGCGCCCAGGTCGCGCCCGCATCGGCGAACGCCGCGATCTGATCGCGCGGATCGCCGTAGCGCGTCACCGCGTCGAAATCGCCATGCACGAGCCGCACGCAGCGCCCTTCGATCAGATCGATGGCCGGATAGATCAGCATGGCAGCGCCAGGAAATTCGCCAGCACCCGCGCGCCGACGGCGCCCGAGCGCTCCGGGTGGAACTGGCAGCCGTACACGTTGCCCTGCTGCGCCATCGCCGTGAAGGACCCGCCATAGCGCGCCGCCGCGATCGTCGCCTCGCCCAGCGGACACACGTAGGAGTGCACGAAATACGCGTAGGCGCCGTCCTCCACGCCGTCGAGCAGCGCATGCTCCCGCACCCGCGCAAGCTTGCTCCACCCCATGTGTGGAGACGGCGCCTGCGTCGATGCGGGCAACATCGTCACCGCGCCCGGCAGCAGCCCGAGCCCCTCCGCGTCGCCCTCTTCACTTCTCTCGTAAAGCAACTGCAGCCCAAGGCACACGCCGATCAGCGGCCGCGGAAACGCCCGCAGCGTCGCACGCAACCCCAGTTCGTCGATCCGCCGCATCGCATGCGCGGCGGCCCCCACGCCGGGCAGGACCACCCGCTGCGCCTCCGCGATGACGGCGGGATCGTCCGTGATCGTCGCTTTCGCGCCGAGCCGTTCGAGCGCGAACGCCACCGAGGCGGTGTTGCCCACGCCCACTTTGACGATCGCCACGCTCACGCGATCACGCCCTTGGTGGACGGCACGCCCGCGCCTTCGATCCGCACCGCTTGCCGTAGCGCGCGCCCGAACGCCTTGTAGCACGCTTCCGTCGTGTGATGATCGTTCTCCCCCGTCACCGCCACATGGATCGCCGCGCCCATGCTCTGCGCCAGCGAGCGGAACACGTGCTCGGTCATCTGCGTCGGGTACTCACCGATATGCGTCGCCTTGAACGCGCCGTCGAACACGCAATAGGGCCGCCCGGAGAGATCGATCGAGACCTTCGCCTCCGCTTCATCCATCGGCAGCACGAACCCGAACCGCGCGATCCCCGCGCGCGCGCCCAGCGCTTCCTTCAGCGCCGCCCCCAGCGCCAGCGCGCAATCCTCGATCGTGTGATGCGCATCCACCTCGAGATCGCCGCTGCACGCCAGCGTCAGCGAAAACCCGCCATGCGAGGCGATCTGCATCAGCATGTGATCGAAGAATCCGACGCCGGTTTCGATCGCGCTCTGGCCCTCGCGATCGAGATCGACATCCACCACGATCCGCGTTTCTTTGGTTTCGCGTTCGGCGCGCCCGCGCCGCCGCGGCCTCGGCGTCGCAGCGCCCAGCGCCGCGAGCGCAACGTCATTGTCCTGCGCCTCGCCGTCCTTGATCCGCACGCGCCCATTTTCTTCCGCCGCCGCGACGCCCAGCGCCCGCAGTTCGCGCTGCAGCGCTTCGCTGATCGTCGCGCACACGAACGGCCCCGCCTCCGCCTCCGCCGCGATCCCCGCTGCACGCAGCGCCGCGACCATCCGCGCCCGCTCGCCGCGCGTCTCCGCGATGCGCCGCCGCGCCGCGATCAGCCGCTGCGGTTCGAGCACGCCGAGCGCCGCGCGCGCGATCAGCGCCGGCACGCCCTCCGGCTCCATCACCTCTTCCAGCCGCGCGATCAGCGCGGGCGATGCGATCGCCGCCCCGCACGGCGCATCCGTGAGCCCATACGGCGCGAGGCTGCGCAGCACGATGAGATCATGCCCCGCCGCCGCCTCCTGCGCGCGCGAGGCCGCTTCGCCATACTCGATCCAGCGTTCATCGATCACGCGCAGCAGGCCGCGTCCGCGCGGCGCCTCGTCACCGACATCGCCAAGCGCCGCGCCCGTTCCCGGCTCCGGCGTCTCCACATGCGCCAGCCGCTCGATCCGCATCAGTTGCGCGGCATCGCCAAGCAGCGCCATCGGCGCAGCGAAACTCTCGAATCCATCGAGCGCGATGCGCCGCATCACCAGCATCAGCCCATGCTGCGGCCCGCGCACCGGCAGCACGCACGCTTCGGCCACGCCATAGACCGCCGCCATCCGCGCCCGCAGCGCCGCGCTCATCGCACGGCCCGCATGTCAGCGGCGCGCGCGTGCGCTTCGAGCCCTTCAAGCCGCGCCAGCCGCCCCGCCGCGTCCGCCAGCGAGCGCGCGCCCTCAGCGCTCAATTCCTGCACCGTGAAGCTCTTCATGAACGACGCGACCGAGACCCCGCTCCACGCCCGCGCCGCGCCGTCCGTCGGCAGCGCATGCGAAGGCCCGCACACATAATCGCCGAACGTCTCCCCGCTCGATGCGCCGACGAACACCGCGCCCGCATTGTCGATCAGCGGCACGATCCGCGCCGGTTCAGTGATCTGCACCGAAAGGTGCTCAGGCGCATACGCGTTGGCCACGGCCGCCGCCTCGTCGACGCTCCGCACACGGAACGCCCGCGCCTCGGAAAGCGCGGCCCGCGCGATCGCCGCCCGCGGCAGCGCCGCGACCTGGCGCCCAACTTCCGCGGTCACAGCGTCGATGAAATCCTCTGAGAACGCCGCAAACAGCACCTGCGCGTCTTCGTCATGCTCCGCCTGGCTCAGGAGATCGGCGGCTACGAGCGCGGGATCGGCGCTGTCGTCGGCGACCACCATCAATTCGCTCGGCCCGCACGGCGCATCGATCGCCGGCCCGCCCGGCAGCGCCGCGGCGTAGCGCTTGGCCTCGGCGACATACGCATTGCCCGGCCCGAAAATCTTGTCGGCGCGCGCCATGCCCGCGCCATACGTCATCGCCGCGACCGCCTGCGCGCCGCCGAGAAGCCACAGCGAGTCCAGCCCGCACGCCGCCGCCGCCGCGATCATCATCGGATGCGCAGCCGCCTCCGCGCCGCCTTGCGCATTCGGCGGCGTCGCTGCGATCCGGTTCTTCACGCCCGCCGCGCCCGCCGGCGCCGCCAGCATGATCAGCGTGGAGAAGAGCGGCGCCGTGCCGCCCGGCACATAGAGCCCGCACGTCTCGATCGGGCGCCACACCCGCGTGCACACCACGCCGGGGCGCACCTCGATCCGCTGCGCGGCCGGCTTCGTCGCGGCGTGATAGCGCGTCACGTTCTCGACGCTCACGTCGAGCGCGACAAGATCCTCGCGCGAGACCTGCGCCCGCGCCGCATCCACCGTCCGTGCACTGAGCGTGATCGCTTCCGGCGCGCGCCTGTCGAGCTTCTCCGCCCAGCGCGCGACGGCGGCGAAGCCCTCGCGCTCCACATCCGCGAAAATCGCCGCAACCGCTTCGCTCACCCGCGCCTCGCGCCGGCGCGCCGGCCGCGCCAGCGCCGCCGCCCGTTCATCGCGCGAAAGCGCCGCCCAATCGAACCGTTTCATCACATCATCTTCTCGATCGGGAGCACCAGGATGGCGGAGGCGCCGGCTTCCTTCAGCCGCTCCAGCGTCTCCCAGAACACCGATTCCTGACACACCGCGTGCACCGCCAGCACGTCTTCGCGCCCCGCGAGCGGCGTGATCGTCGGCGCATCCGCCCCCGGCAGGATCGCGGTGATCTCGGCGAGCCGCGCGCGCGGCGCGTTCATCATGATGTATTTGGCGCCGCGCGAAGCGGCCACGCCCTTGAACCGCGCGATCATGCTTTCGCCGAGCGCCGCGAATTGCGCCTGCACGCCCTTCGGCGCGCGGATCAGCACCGCCTCGCTTTCGAGCACGGTGTCGAGCGCTTCGAGCCCATTGGCTTCGAGCGTCGCGCCTGTAGAAACGAGATCGCAGATCGCCTGCGCCAGATGCAGCCGCGGCGCGACTTCGACGGCGCCGCGCATAGTCAGGATTTCCGCTTGAACGCCATGCGCCTCAAGAAAGCGCTTCAACGACCGCGGGTAGGTCGTCGCGATCCGCAAGCCGGCAAGCGAATGCGCGTTGGCGTACTTGAATCCGATCGGCGCGGCGATTTTCAGCGTGCAGCGCCCGAATCCCAGCGCCATCGCCTCCACCGGCGCGCGCGCGCCGTCCTCCACCGCCTCGGCGAGCACGTTGCGCCCGACGATCCCGAAATCCGCGACGCCATCGCCCACGAAGGTCGGGATATCGTCATCGCGCACGCGCAGGATGTCGATCGGCGCGTTCTCCACGCGATAGAGCAGATCGTTGGCGCCCTTCATGATCCGGAAGCCCGCAGCTTCGATCAGTTCGAGGCTCTTCTCCGCCAGCCGCCCGCTCTTCTGCACGGCGATCCGCAATGCGGGCGCACTCATCGCTTCAGCCCCTTCTTCTTCGCCAGCCGATCGAGCACCACCCGATAGCCCTGATACGGCATGTCCTTCAGAAACCGCGCCACCCGCGTCACCGTCGCCGTCGACGCCGGCGCCAGCGCCGCGATCTCGCGATAGGAAAGCTTGCCCTCATCCAAGAGCCGCGCCACCAGCCACCGCTCCGACAGCGCCTTCACCTCGCTCGGCGTGCACAAATCCCGCAAAAACGCCTCCGCCTCGGCCCGGCTCTCCAGCGCAAGCAACGCATCCACCAAGTCCGGCCGCACCGCGCCCATCCGCGCCTCCCGTGCCAACGTTTTACCACGCTAAAACGCGGGGTCAAGCCGACGCGGCAAACCAAGCCGGCGCTCCCCAGAGCCCCATCCGGAAAAGCGCGGGCGGACCGCCGGCTTCCAGCCGGCAAGAAACCCGTCGGCAAAAAAACACGC
>JACAEE010000053.1 GCA_013389015.1 Hydrogenophilaceae bacterium
GAGGCCGGCCGCATCGCGCTCGACGCCGGCGTGGGTCTGCATCAAGGCGCGCAGCGCCTTGCGCTCGTCGCCCGGCAGCGAGGGGGGCAGTTCGGCGCCGGCTGCGGCCGGCGCAGGCGCGGCGGCTTCGCGGAGGCGTTCGGCTGCGCGGTGGGCGAAGACGACGGCCTCGAGCAGGGAGTTCGAGGCGAGGCGGTTGGCGCCGTGGGCCCCGGTCGAGGCGCATTCTCCGACTACGGACAATCCGTCAAGAGTCGTGCGGCCCCAGACGTCGGAGACGACGCCGCCCATGTGGTAGTGCGCGCCGGGGGCCACGGGGATGGGCGCGGCGCGCGGATCGAGGCCCGCGGCCATGCAGGCGGCGAACACGGTCGGGAAGCGATCCGGGAAGGCGTCGCCGACGGCGGCGCGGGCGTCCAAGAAGGCGCCGCGGCCGGATTCGCGCTCGCGATGGATGGCGCGCGCGACCTGGTCGCGCGGCAGCAGTTCCGAAACGAAGCTCTCGCCGCTGGAATTGATGAGCTTGGCGCCTTCGCCGCGCAGCGCCTCAGTCGCGAGCGGCGCTGGATCGCGGCCGATGTCGATCGCCGTGGGGTGGAATTGCACGAACTCGGCGTCGGCGATGAGCGCGCCGGCGCGCGCGGCCATGGCGAGCCCGCCGCCCACGGCTTCGGGCGGGTTGGTGGTGACGGCGTAGAGGCCGCCGACGCCGCCGGTGGCGAGCACGGTCTCGTCGGCGAAGCGGTCGAGGCGGGCGCCGCGCGCATCGACGCAAGCGGCGCCGCGGATGCGGCCGTGCCCATCCTGCAGCAGCGCCCGCGCCGCCAGGCCCTGAACGATCTCGATGTGCCCGGCGGCGCGGGCCGCGGCGATGAGCGCGTCCATGATGGCGCGGCCCGCGAGGTCGCCGGCGACGCGCACGACGCGGGGACGCGAATGCGCGGCCTCGAGGCTGCGCGCCAATTGTCCGTCTGCGGAGCGATCGAACGGAACGCCGAGCGCAAGCAGATCGACGAGGCGCGCGGGGCCGCTCTCGGCGATGAGACGCGCGATCACGGGATCGACGAGGCCGGCGCCGGCCTCCACCGTGTCGGCGGCGTGAAGCGCGGGCGCGTCGTCCGCGCCCAGGGCCGCGGCGAGGCCGCCCTGCGCCCAGGCGCTGGAGGAGGCTTCGCCCAGAGGGGAGGGCGAGAGCACGACGACGCGGCGCGGCGCAAGCTTGAGCGCCAGGAACAGGCCCGCAAGGCCGGCGCCGATGATCAGAATCTCGGCGTGAGCGGCGGGGCGCTGCGTCATGAGATGAGCGCGCCCGCGCCGTCGCGCTCGAAACGCACCGGCACGTCCCAGGCGCGCTCGTCATCGAGGCGGCCGGTCATGAGCGCGTGCGAGACCGCGTCGAGGCGAAAGTGATCGGGTACGTAGTCGGGGGTGTCAGAACGCACCAGACGGCAGCGGATGCGCAGCGCCTCCTCCACGAGCATGCCGACGCAGCGTTCGCTCACCTGCGCCATGCGGCCGAGTTCGGGACAATGCTCCTCGGCCTCGATCGCAATCGCGAACACATTGGCGGCGACGCCCTGGGAGAAATCGGCCGTGCCGGAAATGGCGCAGCCTGACGCCGGATGCGGCGCGGTGGCGAAGCGCCAGCGGCCGAGGAGTTCGTCCGCACCGGCATGCGCACACGGCGCCAGCGAAAAAACCGCAAGCGCGAGAAGAGAGCAACGGATAGCGCTCATGAAATATGATCCGCGCCGGCGCGACGCCAGCGGGCGGGCGCATCCCAGGTCGAGGTCAGCACGCCTTCCATGAGGCCGGGCGCCTTCAGTTCGAGGACGAAGTCATCGGCGGCGTAGTTCGAAGGCGTCGCCTGGACGAGCGTGCAATCGATGCGCACGGCGCGTTCGCGCTGCGCGGCCCGGCACGATTGGACGCTCTCCCATCGGGCGCCGTCGCCGCAGGTTTCCAGCGCGCGCAGCTGCACATCGTAGGCGCCGCGCGCTGGCGTCGCGGTGACGACGGCTTCGCCGGCGATGACGCAATGGCGCGCGGTGGCGGGCGTGGTCTCGAAGGTCCAGGCGCCGGCGAGGGAGGGCGCGGGCTGGGCCGCGGCCGGCGCCGCGCACAAGAGCGCGAGGGCGAAGAGGCGCGGCGCGCTCATGGCGCGCGACCAAAGACTAGGGAACGCGGCGGAACACGACCGCGCTCGAATTGGAGGAGACGAGGTGGCCGGCGAGCGCGCCGTCGGCCTGACGCGATAGCTGGAAATTGTCGGGCTGATAGCCTTCCTCGCTGGAATCGACCATCGTGCACGTGATGGTCAGCCGATCCTCGATCGAACGGCCGACGCAGCGCTGGCGCGACCAGATCTCGCGGAATTGCTGGCCGCGCGCGGCCACCTCCTGGGTGAACAACTCGATTTCGTATCGGCCGACGCCGCCGCGCGCGCGGCGCATCACCGCGACGCCGCTCATACGCAACGTCATGGTCGGCGCCGGCGCATAGTCGGCGGTGTGGAAGGCCCAGGTTCCAGACAAATCCGTGCGCGTCTGCGCCGCCGCCGGCTGCGCCAGCAGCGCCGTCGCAATTGCAGCGCCGATCAGCCATGTCTTCATCGTCGCGCCCTCGCATCTTTCCCGGGCAGGACATAGCGTCTGAGCGCGGAGAAGGCAAAAGCGGCGCGCACATCGCGCTTGGGACTCAGAGCACGTCGACGTCGGCGCGCGGCAGGCCGGTCTCGAAATCGAGCGGCGCCTTCATCTTGGGGAGCGCGAGCATGCGGTCGATGGCGCGCTTGGCGCGCACGCGGACCGCTTCATCAATCACGACCTCATGCTTCATCTCGACGAGGGCGTCGTAGATCGCTTCGAGCGTGATGCGCTTCATGTGCGGGCAGAGATTGCACGGGCGGATGAAGTCGGTCTCGGGCGCGGCGGCGGCGACATTGTCGCTCATCGAGCACTCGGTGAGGAGCACGACCTTCCCGGGGCGGTTCTTCTCGACATAGTCGGCGAGCGCGGCGGTGGAGCCGGCATAGTCCGCCTCCGCCATCACGTCGGGCGGGCATTCGGGATGGGCGAGCACGACGAGGCCGGGATGGGCGGCGCGCAGCTCATGCACGTCATCAGCGGTGAAGCGCTCGTGCACTTCGCAGCGGCCGTGCCAGGCGATGACCTTGAGTTTCGTCATCGCGGCGACGTTCTTGGCGAGGTATTCGTCCGGGATCAGGATGACGCGGTCGGTCCCCCATTCACGAGCGGCCCATTCGGCCACCTGCACGGCGTTGGAGGAGGTGCAGGTCACGTCGCTCTCGGCCTTCACTTCGGCGGAGGTGTTGACATAGGTGACGATCGGCACGCCGGGATAGCGCGCCTTGATCAGGCGCACGTCGGCGCCGGTGATCGAGGCGGCGAGCGAGCAGCCGGCGCGCAGATCAGGAATGAGCACAGTCTTCTCGGGCGCCAGAATCTTCGAGGTTTCGGCCATGAAGTGAACGCCGGCCTGAACGATCACGTCGGCCTGCGAGCGCGCGGCTTCGCGGGCGAGAGCCAGCGAGTCGCCACGGAAATCGCCGACGCAGAAGAAAATCTCGCTGGTCATGTAATTGTGCGCGAGGATCACCGCGTTCTTCTCGCGCTTCAGGCGGTTGATGGCGGCGATGAGGGGCGCATAGGCCGGCCACTCAAAGGGCGGGATGACATGCTCCACCTTCTCGTAAAGCGCGTCCGTCTCCTTCTTCACTTCGGGCGTGAAGGCGAGCCCGCGGGCCTTGGCGGCGTCGAGCGCGCCCCATTGGCCGCGAGGACGGGGCTCGCATGTGCGGTCGGCGGCGAGAGGGGCGTCAATGATGCGGACCATAGGGTCCTCCCTGCGAGCCTTATGCTCTCTATGAGCATATATAGGGCGGAGCGCCGCTTCGAAAGGCCTGCCCCACCACTTATGCTCATTTGTAGCATAAGTGGTCTCACGATAAGCGCCCGGGCCCGGTTGCGCAAGCAAAAGTGACAAATCCGCTACGCGCTTGCGGCGATTTTCCCGGCTCTTAGAACCTTCCCCAGGGAAACGGGCCAAGACGGAGAAGGTTCATGGCGCATCGGTTCGCGCGGGCGGGGCAGTTCAATCTGGGGCTGGGATTGGCGCTTGCGGCCGCCGGCCTCAGCGTCGCGGCGTGCGCGACGCGCGCGCCCCGGCCGGCCGCGCCGGTCCAGCCGGCGGCGCCGGACATCCGCCTTGCACCGGTCAGCTTCTCGC
>JACAEE010000076.1 GCA_013389015.1 Hydrogenophilaceae bacterium
CGGCGCGCTCGGCCGGCTCTCGCGCGGCGTATTGGCCGCGAGCCAGGCGCGCGCGCTTTCGCGAAAGGCTTGATCCTCGCAAGACCAATCGAGATCCAACCCCGCGTCTCCTCTCACGCGCCGGCCTTGCGCGTCTCGCGCAGCAACTCGCCATGGCGCGCCCAGATCTCGGCCGTGCGCCGGCGCAGGTCGAGCGGAACATCGGGGAGCACCACGGGCCCGTCCGTCTTGCTCGGCAGCGCGATCGTCGCTTCGCAGCTTACCGTCTTCTCGTCGCGCTGGTTGGTCATGGCGACGACGACGTCGACCAGATGGCGGCCGTTCTCCTGGCGCTTGGCGACGACTTCGCCGGTGATGATCTGCGTGTCGCCCATGTAATTGAACTTCCGGATCTCGTCGTACTGGCGCACCACCCAGCCGTCGTCGCCGCACCAGTCGGTGAGGTAGTGATAGATGTAGTTCTCGCGCATCACGCCGTAATCATAGGCCATCGGATTGCCCACCGCCTGGGCCCATTTCGGATCCCAGTGCAGGCGCTGGGCGACGTCGGGCACGCCCTGCTCGTTTTTGATGTAGAACGGCGCGATGCGCTGGCGGTTCCTGTAGGCGAGCCGGCCCACGCACGGCACGTAGGGCACGAAGCCGTAGCCGCCGGCATGGAAGCAGACGACGTCGGTGACGGTGAGCGGGCCCTTGGCCATCGTGCCGAGGGACTCGCCGACGCTCACGTCCTCCCAGAAGCGCTTCTCGGCGCCGCGGACCTTCTCGTTGGCGTAAATTTCGTCGATTCTGGCGATGTCTTCGTCCGTATAGGTCGCGGGCTTGATCTCGGCGTATTTTCCTTTCTTGGCCGCGGATTTGCGCTCGCTCAGGATGCGGCGGATCTTGTAGACGCCGACGACCTCGCCGCGCTGGTTGAACTTCACGTCGCGGCGGATCTGGGTGACGGTGCGCCCGGCGAATTCGGACGGCTTGACCTCGAGCGTCTCCTCGCCGGCGTAGGAATAGATCGTATCGCCGGGGTAGATTGGATTGTAGAACGTCCACTCCCCGCCCGAGACGAACACATGGATGCCGCGGAAGAGGCCCTTGGTCCGCGCCTTGATCTCGGGATCCATCTTGTCGCCCCTGAGCGGCATATTGATGATCCCCGCCATCATCGTGGGCGCGATGATCGAGCCCCAGCGTGTTGCAGCGCCATAGTCCTGGTCGCAGTGCAGCGGATTGTCGTTGCCCACGCCGTGGGCGAAGTTGCGGATATTGTCCCACGAGGCCGTGGTCACGTATTCGCGCTCGCGCGAGGCGACGTCGCGGCCGATGAGGAGCTTGGCGCGCTCGATGTCCTCGTCATTGAAGGTGTAGGAAACCGCCTTCTCCCAATCCTTCTCGATGTTTTCGTTCAAGGCCGGCTCAGCCATCGCGCGCTCCTATGATCGATGCGGGTTCGGGCGCCCATGCGGACGCCCGCTTCTCCAGGAAGCCCCGGGGCCCAAGATCGGGTTGCGCGCGTTGCGAGCCGCGCGAGCGCCCGGTCTTAAGCGTTTGGGGATCGAAGCCCGGCAGGGCGGCCTCCCATGCAAGGACGCGGATTGATCTGCGCCTGGTTTATTTCTATAACTTAGGTAGATGATTATAACGTCTGCGGCCGCGCGTCCAGAGGGCTTGCGGCGCAAGGGACGACCCGGGACGGCAAGCGCGCGATGGATCAGAGCCGATGAATCTCGATCTCGGGCCCGAATACGCCGCGTTCCGCGCGCACGTCGCCGATTTCCTCGCGCGCCATTGGCCGCCCGCGCCGGGCGCTGATCCGGCCCAGGCGGCGGCCGCGTTTCGCCGCGAGGCGGTGGAGGCGGGCTTCCTCTATCGCAGCGTGCCCCGGATTTATGGCGGCGGCGAACAGGCGCCTGATCCCGCGCGCGCGCGCATCATCCGCGAGGAATTCGCCAGGGCCGGCGCGCCGCGCGAACTGGAGGGCCCCGGCGTCTCCATGCTCGTGCCGACGCTGCTTGCGCGCGGCGCGGACTGGCAGAAGGAGCGCTTCATCCCCAAGACGCTCTCCGGCGAGATCATCTGGTGCCAGGGCTATAGCGAGCCGGGCGCGGGCTCCGATCTCGCCAGCCTGCGCACCAAGGCCGTGCTCGAAGGCGACGAGTGGGTGATCACGGGCCAGAAGGTGTGGACGACGCTCGCGCATCTGGCGCACTACATGTTCATCCTCGTGCGCACCGAGCCGGACGCGCCCAAGCACGAAGGCCTCTCCTATCTGCTGCTCGACATGAAGCAGCCCGGCGTCACCGTGCGGCCGCTGAAGCAGATGACGGGCGGGCGCGAGTTCAACGAAGTCTTCCTCGACGGCGCGCGCACGCCGGCGCACTGGATCGTCGGCAAGCGCGGCGAGGGTTGGGCGGTTTCGCGGACCACGCTCAAGCATGAGCGCGACGCCATCGGCAGTTCGGCGCGCACCGAGGACATGTTCGCCAAGCTCGTCCAGCTCGCGCGGAGCGTGGAGATCGACGGCGCGCCGGCGATCGAGCGGGCCGACATCCGCCAGGCGCTCGCGCGAATCGAAGGCTATGTACTGGCGCAGCGTTACTCCTCGTTCCGCGCGCAATCGATGAGCAATGCGGGCGAGGAGCCCGGCCTCATCGGCGCGCTCAACAAGCTCAACGGCGCCGAGATCGGCCATCGCATCGCGGCGCTCGCGCAGGAGCTGATCGGCGACGACGGCCTCTCCATGCCCCCGCTCGGGCGCAAGGGCGGCGCGCGCGGCCACGAGAAATGGGTCAACCAGATCATGGGTTCGCTCGGCGTCGCGATCGCGGGCGGCTCGTCCAACATCCAGCGCAACGTGATCGCAGAACGCGCGCTCGGCCTGCCGCGCGGCCACGGAGACGGCGCATGAACTTCCGCCTCTCCGACGAACAGCGCGAGATGAGCGAAACCGTGCGCCGCTTCGCGCGCGCGCGCGGCGATTCCGGCGCGCGGCGCGTGGCGTTCGAGAGCGAGACCGGCCACGACGCCGCCTTTTGGCGCGAGCTCATGGCGCTGGGCGTGGGCGGCGTGGTCCTGCCGGAGCGCCATGGCGGGCTCGGCCTCAAGCTGATCGATCTCGCGCTCGTCGCCGAAGCGCTGGGTTATGCGGCGGCGCCGGGGCCGTTCCTCGGGCACGTGCTGGCGGGACTCGCGATCGATCTGTGCGGCGACGCGGCGCAAAAGCAACGCTGGCTGCCCGCGCTCGCCGCGGGCGAAGCGATCGCAGCGATCGCGATCGCGGAGGCGGGTGATCGCTGCCGACCGGAAGCCTCGCAGATCGGCGTCCGCAACGGCGCGCTGACGGGCGAGAAACGTGACGCGCTCTTCCCCGAGCTTGCGGACGTGATCGTGGTCGCGACCGCCGACGGCTTCGCGCTTGTCGAGAAGGGCGCCGCCGGCATGACGTTCACGCCGCGCGACGGCGCTGACCGAACGCGCCGGCTTTCGCATATCGCGTTCGCGCGCACGCCGGCGGAGCTCATGCCCACGCGCGCCGAGGCGGCGATCGGCGACGCCGCGCTCGTGCTCCTGGCCGCCGACGCGTTCGGCGGCGCGTCGCGCTGTCTCGACATGGCGGTCGAATACGCGAAGACGCGCGAGCAGTTCGGCCGGCCGATCGGCGCGTTCCAGGGCGTCAAGCATCAGCTGGCGAACATGGCCGTCGATGTCGAGCCGGCGCGCGGGCTCTTCTGGTACGCCGCCTATGTGTTCGACGCCGCGCCGGAAGAACGCGCGCGCATGGCCGCGGCTGCGAAGGCGCACATCGCCGACGTCTATATGCAGGCCGCGCGGCTGATGATCGAGATACACGGCGGCGTCGGCTACACTTGGGACCACGACGCGCAGATCTATTTCAAACGCGCGCTGTTCGACTTCGCCTATCTCGGGACGCCCTCGCGCCATCGCGATCGCCAGGCCGCGCTCGCGGGCTGGAGCGCGCGCGCCCATGCCTAAGGACTAGCCATGCCGAAGCTCAAGAACCTCGTCGACGGCGTCGTCGCGATTGCGCCGGACGCGGACGCCGTCGAGTTTCGCGGCGCGTGGCGCCCCTGGCGCGCGCTGCGGCGCGGGATGGACGCGGTCGACGCCGCGCTCTCCGCCGCCGGCGCGGGAGAAGGCGCGCGCGTGGGCGTCCTCCTGCGCAATCACGCCGATCTCATCGGCGCGATCCTTTCCATTGTCACGTCCGAGCGCTGCATCGTGACGCTGAATGCGCTGGCGCCGGGGGACAAGCTTGCGGCGGAGCTGGAGGCGCTGCGGCTGCCGGCGGTCATCGGGCTCGATGCGGATTGGCGAACGGGCGCCCTTGCAGACGCCGCCAAGGCGACAGGAACGCTTGCGCTTGCGGTGGACGAGGGCGGCGAAGCGATTGCGCCCGTCGCGGGTCTGAACGCGATCGGCAGCGATCCGGCGCGCCGCACCGCGCCCGGGATCGGCATCGAAATGCTCACCAGCGGCACCACCGGTGCGCCCAAGCGCGTGCCGCTCAAGACGCGCAATTTCGAGCGCATGGTGCTGGAGACGGCGATCTACGAGAAGGGCCGGCGCGGCGATGATCAACCGAAACTGCGCGGCGGCGTGCAGATTCTGACCGCGCCGTTCGCCCATATCGGCGGGCTGCTGACGCTGTTCACCTGCATCTGCGCGGGCCGCAAGGGCGCGTTGCTTGAACGGTTCAGCGTCGAGGCGTTCGTCGATGCGGTGAGCCGCCACCGGCCGAAGACCGCCGGCGCGCCGCCGTCCGCGCTGCGCATGCTGCTCGACGCCGACGTGCCGAAGGAGAAGCTTTCAAGCCTCGTCGTTTTCCGCACCGGCACCGCGCCGCTCGATCCTGATCTCGCCGACGCCTTCCTGGCGCGCTACGGGATCCCGGTGCTGCAGAATTACGGCGCCACCGAATTCGCCGGCGGCGTCGCCGGCTGGACGCTGGAAGACTTCAAGGATCATCACAAGGCCAAGCGCGGCAGCGTCGGGCGCGTGCACGCCGGCGTCGAGGCGCGCATCGTCGATCCCGAGACCGGCGCGCCGCTGGCGCCGGGCGAGACGGGGCTGCTTGAACTCAAGGCCGCGCATCTGGGCGACGGCCAATGGGTGCGCACCACCGATCTCGCCGCGCTCGACGAAGACCGCTTCCTTTGGATCAAGGGCCGCCACGACAACGCGATCATCCGCGGCGGCTTCAAGATTCTGCCCGACGACGTCGTGCGCGCGATCGAGCTTCATCCCGCGATCCGCGAAGCCAGCGTCGTCGCCCTGCCCGATCCCCGGCTCGGGCAGGTTCCGGCCGCCGCCTATATCATCAAGGCCAACGCGGACGCGCCGAGCGAAGAGGCGTTGCGCGCTTTTCTGCGCGAGCGGCTCTTGCCCTACCAGCTTCCCGTGCGGCTCCTCGCGGTCGCGGAGTTTCCGCGCACGCCGTCGATGAAGGTGAGCCAGCCCGATCTGCAGGCGCTGTTCGCGGCGACGCCGTAGCGTCAGGCTTGACAAGACCAGGCGCTGCGCGGCCCGTTCGGCGCTGCTTCATCGCGAGCGAGGATGGCCGTGCAGTTCGACGAGGTCGTGAAGGGACGTCGCAGCATCCGCGGATACAGGCCAGAACGGCCGCCCAAGGCGCTCATTCGGGAAATCATCGAGCTCGCCATGCGCGCGCCCTCCTCGCTCAACACGCAGCCCTGGAACTTCTACGTCGTCGCCGGCGAACCGCTCGATCGCATCCGCGCCGGCAATACCCAGCGCAACCTGGCCGGCGTGCCGGACTCGCGCGAATTCCGCAGCCACGGCGCCTATGAGGGCGCCCATCGCGAGCGCCAGATCGAGATCGCCAAGCAGCTCTTCGCGGCGATGGACATCCCGCGCGAGGACAAGGCCAAGCGTCAGGATTGGGTGCTGCGCGGCTTCCGCCAGTTCGACGCGCCGGTCTCCGTCGTCATCACCTATGACCGCTCGATCCATGGCGGCGACATCGCGCCGTTCGATTGCGGCGCCGTGGCCAATGCGCTGGTCAACGCCGCGTGGTCGCGCGGGCTCGGCTGCGTGATCAACAGCCAGGGCATCATGCAATCGCCGGTCGTGCGCGAGCACGCCGGCATTCCCGACGACCAGGTGATCATGATCTGCGTCGCGATGGGCTATCCCGACGATACGTTCCCCGCGAACGCCGTGGTCTCGCGGCGGAAATCGGTCGACGAGGCGGCGGTGTTCGTCGGATTCGAAGATTAGGCGCCGGGCTTGCGCACTAGTGCATAATGCACTAGAGAAGGGCCGCGCTGCTGCGCGCAGGACTAGCGCCGGGCCCTCAGCGATCCCACGCCCGCCGGGCTCACTCTGCGGAGGCGCGCATGTCGAAGAAATACGCCAAGCACTTGAAGGGCGGATCGCAAACGGATGTCGCGCCCGGCATGGCGCGCAATGCCGCCGGCGGCGCTGCGTTTCCAGTCGATGATTGGAAGCGGATGGAGCGCTTCCTCGTGCTCGGCTCGGAGGGCGGTTCGTACTACGCCGCCGAGCGCGCGCTGACGCGCGAGAACGCGACGGCGACTCTGGCCTGCATCGCGCAGGACGGCGCCCGCGCGGTCGACATGATCGTCGCGATCTCCGATTCCGGACGCGCGCCGAAGAACGATCCCGCGATCTTCGCGCTGGCGCTCGCGGCCGCCTCCGACAATGAGGCGACGCGCGCGGCGGCGCTTCAGGCGCTGCCCAAGGTCTGCCGCATCGGCACGCACCTCTTCCAGTTCGCCGACGCGGTGAACGAGTTCCGCGGCTGGGGCCGCGGCCTGCGCCGCGCGGTGGCGGACTGGTATCTGGAGAAGCCGATCGATGCGCTGGCGCTGCAGGCGGTGAAGTACAAGAGCCGCGAGGGCTGGTCGCACCGCGATCTCCTGCGCCTGGCGCACCCGCAAGCCGAAGCCGGCGATGCGTCGCGCCGCGCGCTGTTCGACTGGATGTGCGGACGCGAAGCGGCGCCGGACGCGCTGCCCGCGCTGGCGCGCGCCCATGACAAGGCCCAGACTCTGGAGACGGCCGAAGAGGTCGCCGCGCTCGTGCGCGCGTGCGCGCTGCCGCGCGAGGCCGTCCCGCCCGAATGGCAGACTCACAAGGCGGTGTGGAACGCGCTTCTCCCCGACATGCCCATGCATGCGATGATCCGCACGCTCAACCGGATGACCTCGGCTGGACTGCTGCAGCCGATGAGCGAGGCCGCGCGCTTCGTCGCCGAGCGGATCGCCAACGCCGACGCGCTCGCCAAGGCGCGCGTGCATCCGCTGGCGCTGCTCATCGCGCACGCGACCTACGCCGGCGGGCGCGGGCTGCGCGGCAAGCTCTCCTGGGATCCGGTGCGCGAGATCGTCGATGCGCTGGATGACGCGTTCTACATGGCGTTCGAGACGGTCGAGCCGGCGAACAAGCGCATCGTGATCGGTCTCGACGTCTCCGGTTCGATGATGGCGGGGCAAGTCGCCGGCGCCCCGCTCAGCCCGCGCGAAGCCGCCGCGGCGATGGCGCTCGTGACCGTCGCCACCGAGCCGAAGACGCACGTGCTTGCATTCTCCGCAGCGGGGGATGAGGCGTGGGCCTCGCCCTCCGGCTCGCGGTTCGCCGGGATTTCGGACGGCCTGACGCCGTTCCCGATCTCGGCCAAGCAGCGGCTCGACGACGTGCTGAAGCGGATGCAGAACATGCCGTTTGGCGGCACCGATTGCGCGCTGCCGATGCTCTATGCGCTCGACAAGAAGATCAAGGCGGACGCGTTCGTGATCTACACCGACAGCGAAACCTGGGCCGGCGCGATTCATCCGAGCGAGGCGCTCAAGCGCTATCGCGACAAGACCGGAATCGCCGCCAAGCTCGTGGTGGTCGCGATGGTGTCGAACGGCTTCTCGATCGCCGATCCCGATGACGCCGGCATGCTCGACGTCGTGGGCTTCGACGCCGCCGCCCCGGCGCTGATCGCCGATTTCCTGCGCGCGTGAGGCATGCAGCCGCTCGTGCTCGCCCCCACGCTCGCGCCGGGAAAGACGCTCGCGCCCGATGATCTGCGGATCATCGGGGAGGCGCTGTTCGGGCCCTGGGGATGGCAGACGCGAATGGCCGAAGCGCTGGAGGTGGACGGCTCGACGGTGCGCCGCTGGGTCTCCGGCGCCGTGCCGCCGCCGCATCCGGTGAAGGTGGCGCTCCGCCTCATGCTCGAAGCCGGCGCGCCCGAACGCGCGCCGCCGCGGACGAAGCTGCCCGCGCGCCCGCGCTCGAAGCCGACGCGTTAGGCGGCGGCCATCTTGGCGTTGCAAATGTCTTTCGCCCGCTTGGACGCGGGGCGCGCTTCGAGGCGCGCGGCGTAGGCTTCGAACGTCGGGCGCTTCGGCAGCGTGCCGAAGGCGATTCCCCACGCCACGGCCGAGCCGACATAGACGTCCGCCGCCGTGAAGGCGTCGCCGCAGACATAATCGCGATCCTTCAGCATCGCTTCGAGCGCGTCCACCGCCGCGTCATAGCTGCCGAAGCCGAGCATGGCCTCACGCTCGGGCGGCGCGGTCCAGCCCATCGTCTTCGACGTCACGGCGTGTTCAAGCGGCCCGGCCGCAAACAGCGTCCAGCGATAATAATCGGCAAGCTTGTCGGCGGCGGGCTTGAGCCCGGCCTTGGGAAAGACGTCCGCGAGATAGAGGCAGATCGCGGCGCATTCGGTGACGATGCGGCCTTCGTGGCGGATCGCGGGCACTTTGCCCATCGGATTGATCTTCAGATAATCGGGGCTCTTGTGGCCGCTTGGGCCCCATGCGAGCCACACGGTTTCATACGGCTCGCCCACTTCCTCCAGCATCCAGTGGACGATCTGGCCGCGGCTCATGGGATTGGTCCAGAAGGTGAGCGTCATGGGCGTCCTTTCGCGAAGCTGCGGTCAAGCATAGCGCCATTAGCGCACCGCATCGCCCTAGGCTGGCAGCAGCAGCGCGTTCAGTTCGACGCGCTCGTATTGATGATCTGCAGCATCTCGTCGGTGCGGCGCAGCGCTTCGGCGTAGCGCGCATTGTTCGGGAAGTCCGAGACCAGCTGCGCCACGATCGCGCGCGCGCGCTCGAGGCTGCGCCGCGCCGCGGCGCCGTTGACGCCGGCCTGCACGACCGCCGCCTGCTGGAAGCTGTCGGCGGCGTCGTACGCGGCGCGGCGATCGCGCGGGTTCTCCTCCACCAGCGCTAGGCGCAGCTCCGCGGCCTCGGTGAGCGAGCGGATCGCGCCGGTTGTATTGTTGTTGAACTTCCGCGTGAGCCCCAGCGTGTGCAGCGTCGTCGCCAGCGCGCGGCGCGCCTCCACGTTCTCCGGATCGGCGCGCACGAGCTCGCGGCGCACCCGCACGGCTTCGTTGTAGCCGCCGAGCGCGGCGCTAGCGTCGCGGATCTCGGCGCTCTCGGCGCCTAGCCGCTCGAGCGCGAGCGCCAGATCGC
>JACAEE010000054.1 GCA_013389015.1 Hydrogenophilaceae bacterium
GCCCACGGCCGCGCAGCCTCGCCCTGCGCAGCCCCAACCCGCGCAGCCGCAGCGCCCGCCGCAACAATTGGTCCTGCAGGGCGCAAGCGCGACCGAGGCGTCCAGCCCGCCCAACGAGGCCGACCTTGTGCGCGATCTCGAACGCTGCCTGGCGCGGCTGGTGCGGCAATGCCCGGGCGCCAACGGCGCCTCGCGGCCGGGGTTCAACGAAGACGGGACGCTCTCCTCGGCCGAACGCGCGCTCCTGCGCCAGCGCAGCCTGTTCGCTTTCTCCGAGGTCATGGACGCCAACCTCGTCAATTGCCAACGCCACCTGGGCGCGGCTTCGTCGGGAAGTCACGAGCCGCTCGCGGCGGCTTGCCGCGGCTTGCCCGCGTCGGGACCCCCGCGCTAAGGGGGCGGCGCACTTCGGAATGATGGGAACGGGCGCCCCTTGGGCGCGAAGCAACGCGCCCAGCGGCGCATACGAGCAGGGACGACCAACGCATGGCGAAGATCAAAGTCGAGAACCCCATCGTCGACATGGACGGCGACGAGATGACCCGGATCATCTGGGCGCTAATCAAAGAGAAGCTGATCTTCCCCTACCTCGACCTGACGCTCGATTATTACGATCTCAGCGTCCAGCACCGCGACGAAACCGAGGACCAGGTCACGATCGACGCCGCCAACGCCACCAAGAAGCACGGCGTGGCGGTGAAGTGCGCCACCATCACGCCCGACGAGGCGCGGGTGAAGGAGTTCAACCTCAAGCAGATGTGGAAGAGCCCAAACGGCACGATCCGCAACATCCTTGGCGGCGTGATCTTCCGCGAGCCGATCATCTGCAAGAACGTGCCGCGCCTCGTGCCGGGCTGGACCCAGCCCATTGTCGTCGGCCGTCACGCGTTCGGCGACCAGTACCGCGCCACGGATTTCAAGTTCCCCGGCAAAGGCACGCTCACCATCAAGTTCACCGGCGAGGACGGCCAGGTGATCGAGAAGGAAGTGTTCAAGGCGCCGGGCGCCGGCGTGACCATGGCGATGTACAATCTCGATGAGAGCATCAAGGATTTCGCCCGCGCCTCCTTCAATTATGGGCTCAGCCGCGGCTATCCGGTCTATCTCTCGACCAAGAATACGATCCTCAAGGCCTATGACGGGCGCTTCAAGGACATCTTCCAGGAGATCTTCGACGCCGAGTTCAAGGCTGCGTTCGACGCCAAGAAGCTCACCTATGAGCACCGGCTGATCGACGACATGGTCGCGGCCGCGCTCAAATGGTCGGGCGGCTATGTGTGGGCGTGCAAGAACTATGACGGGGATGTGCAGTCCGACACCGTCGCGCAGGGCTTCGGTTCGCTCGGCCTCATGACCAGCGTGCTGGTGACGCCCGACGGCAAGACCATGGAGGCGGAGGCCGCGCACGGCACCGTCACGCGCCACTATCGCCAGCATCAGAGAGGCGAGCCGACCTCGACCAATTCCGTCGCCTCGATCTTCGCCTGGACGCGCGGGCTCGCCCATCGCGGCAAGCTCGACGGCAACCAGGCGCTCGTCGACTTCGCGCGGCTCCTGGAGAAAGTCACGGTCGACACCGTCGAAGCCGGACAGATGACCAAGGATCTCGCGCTTCTCGTCGGCGACGAACAGGACTGGCTCACCACCGAAGGCTTCCTCGACGCGGTCGACGCGAACCTGAAGCGGGCCATGGCCGCGTGAGCGATCTCGCCCAGCGGCGCATCGAGACGGTGCGCCGTCACATGGCGCTCGAGGTCGCGCATGATTGGGACGGCGTGATCGCGACCTTCGCGCATCCGCGCTACGAAATGTACGGATCGGGCGCGGTGTTCGACGGCGAAGCGGCCGTGCGCGGCTACTTCGCCGCCTCGCGCACGCCGTTTCCCGATCAGGGCAATGAGATCATCGCCATCGCCCACGCAGAGAACGCCGTGCTGGTGGAGTTCTGGCTCACCGGCACGCATCTGGGACCGCTCAAGCTGCCTGATCGCGTCGTCGCCCCAACCGGCAAGAGCTTCCGTATCCGGATGGCCGCCAGCTTCGAGTTCGCGCCCGGGAGCGACAAGATCGTGTGCGAGCGTCCCTATTTCGATCAAGGCGCCGTCGTGCGCGCGCTCGGGCTATGACGATAGCCGTCCGTGATCTCCACACGGATGACAAGCCGCGCTGGCTGCCGCTCTGGCGCGGCTACCTCGATTTCTACAAGGCCGCCTTCGACGCCGCGCTGGCCGAGCTCACGTTTGCGCGCTTTCTCGATCCGGCCGAGCCGATGTTCGCGCTCGTGGCCGAACGCGGCGGCGCCTTGGTCGGCGTGGTCCAGTGCGTGCGCCACCGTTCAAGCTGGACCGAGGCCGATTATTGCTATTTGCAGGATCTCTTCGTCGCGCCCGCGGCGCGCGGGCAAGGCGTCGGGCGCGCGCTGATCGAGGCGGTCTATACGCGCGCGGATGCGGAAGGGCTCGCGCGGGTGTATTGGCTGACGCACGAGACCAACGCAGAGGCGCGGCTGCTCTATGACAGGCTCGCGCAGAGATCGGGCTTCATTCAGTATCGCCGCTAGCGCCCTGGCGGCGCTCGCGATCACGGCCGTGTGGGAGGACGCAGCGCTCGCGGCGGCGCCGTGCGCCGCGAGCGTCCGGCCGCGGCGCAACGGCCGCTTCAGTTCGCTCTCCGGCGCCTGGAGCGGCGCTTATCGCTATCCCCAGCCGCTGTTCGGCGTGCGCGAAGTGCCGTTCAACATGGTGATCGTCGAGACCGAAGGCGCATTCACCGGCGATTGCGACGAGCCGGACATGCGCCCGTTCGCCCGCGGCGGACGCGTCACCTCCAGCATCGCCGGCGTGCGGCGCGGCGGGGACGTCAGCTTCACCAAGCAGATGGACGGCTCGGGCGGCATGCGCCACCGGATATTCTACGCCGGGCGCGTCAATGACGCGCTGACGCGCATCGAGGGGACATGGACCATCCCCGGCGCATGGGACGGAACCTTCTTCATGGAGCGCGACGGCGTGGGCGCCGAAGAGGCCGCCTCGCGCGCGGCCGGCGCTGAAGAGTGAGGGAGAGCGCCAGGCATTCGCGCAAAGCAAAACGCTGGCACGCGCCTGAAGGCGCGCGGTCCGACCCCGCTGAGTCTGCTCGCGCTTCAAGCGCGCAGCTCCTCCACCTCCACGGCTTCGTATTCATCGAGCCGGTAGAGGAAGCCGCGATGGATGGCCACGAGCGCGCCTTCGCCCCAATCCTCCAGCAATTCGGCGTCGCACGCTTCGCGCGCAGTCCAGCGCGTGCCGTCTTCGCAGAGCACGACGCGGCCTTGCGCGAGCACGGCGTCGATCGCGCACACCGCGCCTGATTGGGCGCCGGCGTTCAGGCCGAGTCGAAACACCGACAGAATCGCTTCACGCTGCTCCTCGCTGAGGCTGCGCCAGGCGAGGCGCGTAAACAAATCCGGCCCGAGATACGCGGCCAGCGCATCGGCTTCAGTCATTCTGACTCTCCCGCTTCCGGGCCCTCGCCCGGCCGATTCGTGCGAATCGGAATCGCCAGAAGAATCCGATTTGGTTGCGAAATGCTTTCCGCGGTTGCGGCCGAGGACCGCGCGCCTTCACACGCGCGCCGCCTCAAGGTTCCGGCGGCGCGCCATGGGCGCCTGGGGGCCGCGCTCCCTCCCCGCCAAGCTCAACGTTCAGGCAACCACACCTCGACCCGATCGCGCGGCAAGTTCTCGTAGCCGCCGGCGAGCGAGACCTTGCGCGGCCTCCAACCCGCCCAGCCTTCGATGCCTGCGGCCGCCTCCGTCACCAGCGCGGCGATGCGATCGGCCTCCGCGGCTTGCGGTTCGTAATAATAGCGCACATTGGCGCCGTAGCCGCGCGGGGCCGGCACCAGCTCGATGCCGGGCACGCGGTAATCAGCCGCGCGCAGGCGCTCGGCCACGCGCTCGGCGTCGGCGCGATCGGACTCCTCGCGGATGTGGAGAAAAACGATGCGTACGCGATAGGGATCGACGCCGGCCGACGCGCGCGGCGGCGTCGCAGTCGCCGCGCCTGACGAAGTGGTTTCCGTCGACGTCGTGATCGGCGCAGAGGGCGCGGGCGCGACGGCTTGGGTTTGCGGCAGCACGCTCGCCCCGCAGCGCTGCAGCATCTGGTCGCGGGCAGCGGCCAGCTGAGCATCCTCTTGCAGCGCGGTGAGGAAGCCTGCCGGCGCGGCGGCGACGGCCGCGCGCGCGGCGGGCCCCTCGCCTGCGGCGCAGAGATAGGCCGCCAGCCGCGCATGATTCCCGAAGCGATCAGGCTTGAGCGCGATCGCACGACGCATGGCGTCCGCCGCGCCGGCGAAATCGCTCGTCGCGTAGAGCGCCTGCGCCAGCAGCGATTGCGCCGTGGCGTCGTCGGCGTAGAGCGCCACGGCCTCGCGCAAATGGATGACGGCGGCTTCGTTTGCGCCCTCGGCGAGCGCATCGCGGCCAAGCAGGATCTTCTCGTTGGAGGCGGCGATCGCATCGCGCTCCTCGCGCGCGGTCTTGAGTTCGCCGCGCGCCGCCTCCAGCTCGCCTTTGGCGACGGCGACATCGCCCTGAATGTTGCGCAGCGTCAGCAGCGCGAACACGATCGCGCCCAGCGCCAAGACCGCGACGAAGAGCTGCACATAAAGCGCTGTGCGGGTGCCGCGAACGAGCGCGCGAACAGTGGCCGCATTATTCTTGCCTTGCCCCGCCATGCCTATCTCTCCGCGTTCGCCACTGCTGCGATCTTGCGCACGGTCGCCAAAGCCGCGCCGGCCCCGAACACGGCGCCGGCATAGAGCGGCAGCGACACCGGATCAGGGACGAGCCCCCCCGCCGTCGCCGCAATGGAATCGGCGACCCCCGGCGCATTGAGCGCCGCGAGATAGAGGCCGAGCGAACCCGCCGACAAAAGCGAGAGGATCGTCGAGAGATCAAAGGGGTTCGCGGCCTTGGCCGGCGCGCGTTCGGCTTGCGTCGCGCCGCCGACGCGCTCGCGCACGGCGGACAGGAGCTGGCGCCAGTTCTCGTCGCTCGGATTGGGGCCGCCATAGATCGGCTCGAAATGGATGATGTTGAACGGCAGCGGCGGCTTCACATCGCGATGCAGCACCACCTGCACGAGCTTCTCTGCGTCGTTGGCGAGGCTGGCTTCGGCCTTCACCCAGGTCGAATTGCGCGCGTTGCGGCTCCAGACCGCGAGCACGCATTTGGCCTGCGCCAATTCCTTCTCGATGACGTCCGTGTAGCGATCGCCGGAGCGGAGGGCGATGTCCCACCAGACGCTCATCCCCTCCTTCTCGAGGTGCTGGACGATCTCGCGCACCTTGTCGGAATCGACATGGGCGTAGGAAATGAAGATGTCCGCCACGGCGTTCTCCCCGGCCTCTTCCTCTACCGGGCGGGCGGGGGGATGGAAAGCGGATTTGGGGCTCGTCCGCCCTGCTTTCGCCGGTCAGGCGAGCGGCTTGCGCATCACGAATTCGGGGTCGCGTGTGTCGCCGACCACGAACTCGTATTCGCCGACGATCTCGAAGCCGTAGCGGCGATAGAAGCGCTGGGCGCGATGATTGAACCGCCAGACGCCGAGATAGAGCGCATCGGCGCCCTCGCCGAGCGCGGCGGCGATCGTCCAGTCCATCAGCGCCGCGGCGACGCCCGCGCCCTTGGCTTCTTCGACGACATAAAGCCGATGCAGTTCGCGCACGCGGGCGCCGACGGGATCGACCGGAAGCTTGTACGCGCCCATCTTGGCCGCGGCGATGATGCGCCCGGCGTCGAGCGCGAGGCGGCAGCGCGAGGACGCATCCTCGATCTCGCGGACGGTCTGCGCCTCGTCATGTTTGGCGAAATAGGCTTCGATGTCGGCGGGCGGATAGAGATGGCCGAACGTCGCCATGAAAGTGTCGCGCCAATGGCGCGTGAGCGCGGGCGCGTCCGCGCACGTCGCGTCGCGATAGACCACGCGGGAAGGGTCGATCACGCCGCGAGCGCCTTTTCGAGGGCGGCCTTGATCGCGTCGATCGCGGCGGGCGCCTTGGCTGCGTCGGGGCCGCCGCCTTGCGCCATGTCGGGGCGGCCGCCCCCGCCCTGGCCGCCGACGGCGGCGACGCCGGCGCGCAGCAGATCGACCGCATTGACGCGCGCTTTCAGATCCTCGGTGACGCCGACCGCCAGCGCCGCCTTGCCGTCTTCGACGCCGACATAGGCCACCACGCCCGACCCGATATCCTTCTTGGCTTCATCGATCAGCCCACGGAGCTCTTTGGCGGGCACGCCGTCGAGCACGCGGGCGAGCACGGCGATCCCTGCGACCTGCTCCGGTCCCGCCGGCGCCGCGCCGCCCCCGCCGCCCGCGAGCGCGAGCTTCTTCTTGGTTTCCGCCAATTCACGCTCGAGCTTGCGGCGTTCTTCGCTCAGCATCGCCACGCGCTCGGGAAGTTCGCCCAGCGGCGCCTTCAGGTTCGCCGCGATCGTCCTGGCGAGACCCGCCTGCGCCTTGAGGTGCGAGAGCGCCGCCGCGCCAGTGGCCGCTTCGATGCGGCGCACGCCCGCCGCGACCCCGCCTTCTGAGAGCACGGCGAAGAGCGCGATGTCCCCGGTGCGGCGCACGTGCGTGCCGCCGCACAGCTCGACCGAATAGGCCTTGCCCTTGCGCGCCGGGTTCTCGCCGAAAGAAAGAACGCGGACTCGCTCTCCGTATTTTTCACCAAAGAGCGCCAGCGCGCCTTCCTCGATCGCCTTCTCCGGCGCCATCTCCTTGATCTTGGTCTCGGCGTTCTGCCGAATGACCGCGTTCACTTCGTCTTCGATGCGCTCGATCTCATCCTGGGTGAGCGGGGCGCCGTGGGAGAAGTCGAAGCGGAAGCGGTCGGCCTCCACCAGCGAGCCCTTCTGGGCGACATGGGGGCCCAGCACATTGCGCAGCGCCGCATGCAGAAGATGCGTGGCGGAATGGTTGGCGCGGATTTTCGCGCGGCGATCGTGATCGATTTCGAGCGCGGCCTTGGCGCCGATCTCGATCTCGCCCTTGACCAGGCGGCCCGCATGGGCGTGCAGCGCGCCGGCGCGCTTCTGCGTGTCGGCGACTTCGAACACGGCGCCATTGGCGAAGCGGATGATTCCGTGATCGCCGGCCTGGCCGCCGCTTTCGGCGTAGAATGGCGTGGAATCGAACACCAATTCGCCGGCCTCGCCTTGGGCGAGCCGGCGCGTCTCGCCGCCCTTGGCGACGATGGCGACGAGCTCGCCTTCGCCTTCCTCGGCGCCATAGCCGGTGAAGTCGGTGGCGGGGACGCGATCCTTGATCGCGAGCCACACGGCTTCGCCGGCGCCGGCGCCGTCGCCGCCGCCCCAGGATTCGCGGCCTTGGGCGCGCTGACGCTCCATGGCGGCGTCGAAACCGTCCGTGTCCACGCCTAATTTTCTGGCGCGCAGGATGTCCTGGGTGAGATCGAGCGGGAAGCCGAAGGTGTCGTAGAGACGGAAGGCGATCTCGCCGTCGAGCTTGTCGCCCTTCTTCATATTCGCGATCGCGTCTTCCAGCAGCTTCAGGCCGTTGCCGAGGGTGCGGCGGAAGCGGGTCTCTTCCTGCTCGAGCTGATCGAGGATGATCGGGCGGGCGCGCTCGAGCTCGGGATAGGCCGCGCCCATCTCGGCGATCAGCGCCGGCGCCAGCCGATGCATCAGCGGCTCCTCCGCGCCCAGGATGTGGGCGTGGCGCATGGCGCGGCGCATGATCCGGCGCAGCACATAGCCGCGGCCTTCATTGGCCGGGGTGACGCCGTCGGCGATGAGGAAGCAGGACGAGCGCAGGTGATCGGCGATCACGCGGTGGCTCGCGGCCTTCTGGCCCTTGGCTTTCGTCTTGGTCAGCTCTTCCGACGCGGCGATCAGTGTACGGAACAAATCGGTGTCGTAGACGCTCTTGACGCCCTGCAGGATGGTGGCGATGCGCTCTAGCCCCATGCCGGTGTCGATCGAGGGCTTGGGCAGCTTTTCGCGGCGGCCGTCGGCGAATTGCTCGAACTGCATGAATACGAGGTTCCAGAACTCGACGAAGCGGTCGCCGTCCTCGTCGGGGCTGCCGGGGGGGCCGCCGGGAACGCTGTCGCCGTGATCGTAGAAGATTTCCGAGCACGGCCCGCACGGGCCGGTGTCGCCCATGGACCAGAAATTGTCGCTGGTGGCGATGCGGATGATCTTGTCGTCGGAAAAGCCGGCGATCTTCTTCCAGAGCGCGGCGGCCTCGTCGTCGTCATGATAGACGGTGACGAGGAGCTTCTCTTTCGGGAGCGCGAAATCCTTGGCGATCAGCGACCAGGCGGCTTCGATCGCGCCGTCCTTGAAATAATCGCCGAACGAGAAATTGCCGAGCATCTCGAAGAAGGTGAGATGGCGGGCGGTGTAGCCGACATTGTCGAGATCGTTGTGCTTGCCGCCGGCGCGGACGCATTTCTGGGCGGTTGCGGCGCGGGGAAAGGGCGGGCGTTCGGCGCCGGTGAAATAGTTCTTGAACTGCACCATGCCGGCGTTGGTGAACAGAAGCGTGGGATCATTGTGCGGCACGAGCGGCGAAGAGCCCGGCAACGCGTGTCCGCGCGCCGCGAAGAAGTCGAGGAAGGTCGTTCTGATCTCGTTGACGCTCGCCATCGGGTGGGCCTGATCCCTTGCGCGGGACGACACGCCCCGGCCCCAGCGCCGGCGCGGCTCACCGCTTCACTCGCTTGAGGTATAGGTAGCCGGCTGCGCCGCGCCAAGGCGGCGAAACGCACGCCCCGCCCCGATTTAGCCGCCGCCGCGCCGCCGCCTGCCCGCAAAGTCGGGGAAATCCCCGCCCGGCGTCCTGTCAGTTCGAAAACACCTGGAGCAACAGGGCCGCCAGCATCGCGGCGTTGAACCCCAATATCCAGGCGCGCAACTTCACTGTCGCGTTCAGCTCCGCCGCGTCCGCCTTCACGCCGGCCAAATCCGAAGCGCGCGCCCCGTCCCAAAGGGCTTCGGCGGCCCTGCGCGTTTCTCATCGGGTATGCCAGCCGACTTGAACGCCTCGAACACGTCGTAGTTCAGCATCGCCATCGCGCTAACCTGGCAGCAGTCCCTCTCCCGCCAAAGCCGGCCTACAGCGCGGCGTTTCGATCTGAGACCCGGAGGGATGGGCTGGCCGGCCGGGCGGCGGGTCATGGGGTCGGGCGACGCTCGCGCCCGGCCAGCCAGCAGAGGCGGAGAGCCGATCTCCCCCCAGTCTCAAGCGCGCGCAGGGGCGGCGCCCTGCGCCCGATCCTCAATCGTCGTCCCCGGCTTCGGGGCCAGTCTGCATCTCAGCGGCGAAGAGGCCCGACCGCTCCCGGATCGCCTGCTCGATCTCGGCCGCGACCTCCTTGTGCTCCTTCAGGAAGCGGCGCGCCGCCTCCTTGCCCTGGCCGATCTTCTGCCCGCCGAAGGAATACCAGGCGCCGGACTTCTCCACGACGCCGGCCTTGACGCCCAATTCGATCAGCTCGCCGGTCTTGGAGATGCCTTCGCCATAGATGATGTCGAACTGCACCTGCTTGAACGGCGGGGCGACCTTGTTCTTCACCACCTTCACGCGGGTTTCCGAGCCGATGACTTCGTCACGCTCCTTGATCGAGCCGGTGCGGCGAATATCGAGGCGTACGGAGGCATAGAATTTCAGCGCATTGCCGCCCGTCGTGGTTTCGGGATTGCCGTACATCACGCCGATCTTCATGCGGATTTGATTGATGAAGATGACCAGCGTGTTGGATTTGGAGATCGAGCCGGTCAGCTTGCGCAGCGCCTGGCTCATCAGGCGCGCCTGGAGGCCGGGCAGCGAATCGCCCATCTCGCCCTCAAGCTCGGCGCGCGGGGTCAGCGCGGCGACCGAATCCACCACCAGCACATCGACGGCGCCGGAGCGCACCAGCGTATCGGCGATCTCGAGCGCCTGCTCGCCATTGTCGGGCTGGGAGACCAGGAGATCGTCGAGATCGACGCCGAGTTTCTTGGCGTAGACGGTGTCGAGGGCGTGTTCGGCGTCGACGAAGGCGCAAACCCCGCCATTCTTCTGCGCCTCGGCGATGACGTGCAGCGCCAGCGTCGTCTTGCCGGAGCTTTCGGGCCCGTAGATTTCGACGATGCGGCCGCGCGGCAGGCCGCCGATTCCAAGCGCGATGTCGAGGCCGAGCGAGCCGGTCGACACCGATTCGATCTCCACCGCCGGGCTGTCGGCGCCCATGCGCATGACCGAGCCCTTGCCGAAGGCCCGTTCGATCTGGGAGAGCGCCGCGGACAGCGCCTTCTGCTTGTCCGATTCCATCGTTTCCACGAGCTTCAAAGCGGGCATGAACGCGCTCCCCTTAAGGCACGAGTCCGCGCGCTTCGCCATAAGCTAGGCCTTCCCCGCCGGCGGCGCTCGTCTCACGATTCTTTGTACCACATTTGTTCCGGAACGCAAGGGGAACGTCGTCGGCGTAGGGTTGTGCGGTTCGGGCCTGGGGCTCCTGGCCAGGGGGCCCCTGATCGGCTAGAACGTCGCAGGCGCTTGCGGGCGCCGTCGAAGCCGCGGCGGGGCGGCTTTCGAAGCGCGGCCTTTGGGGCGTTGGGGGCGCGGAGCGCTGGAATGAGCGATTCCCTTTCTCTGTCGCCGCCGCGCACGAGCGGGCCGCCGCCGACGCTGGAGGCGCAGGCGTTCTTCCGAATGAAGGCCGCAGCGCTTGTCGACGATCCCCCGCCGCCGCCGGCCGAGCCCGTCGTCGTGCTGATCGCCGGGGAGAACGGCGGCGCGATCGCGGTCGCGCCCAGCGCGAAAATCTACGTGCTCGCGCATTTCCGGCCGGGAACGAAAGTCAATTTCTACGAGCGGTGAGACCGCTCAAGCCCCCAAGAGCTCCTTCAGCTTCTGCGACAGCTGCTGCAGGTTCACCGGCTTGGAGAGATAGCTGACCGGATAATCTTCGAGCACCTTGCCGAAGCTCTCGGGCGCGTAGCCGGAGAGGAAGAGAACCTTCGCCTTGCCGATCATCTCGGGCGTGGCGTTCTCGATCAGCTCCGGGCCGTTCATGATCGGCATGTCGTAGTCGGTGATGATCACGTCGAAGCCGCCGGGCGCCTTCTCCAGGATCGCCAGCGCCTCCTCGCCGTGCTCGGCCTCGACGACCTCGTAGCCGCAGTCGACGAGATTGCGCGCGATCGAGCGGCGCACGCCGACCTGGTCCTCCACAAACAGAATCCGGCCCGCGCCGGCGACATCGGTGAACGGGCGCTCCAGACGCGCGCGCTCCTTGCGCATGATCTCCTCCATCTCTTCGGGCGTAGGCTCGTAGGAGGGCATGTAGATCCGGAACGTCGTGCCTTTGCCGAGTTCGGACGTGAAGAAGATGTAGCCGCCGGACTGCTTGATGATGCCGTAGGAGGTGGCGAGGCCGAGCCCGGTGCCTCTGCCGGCCTCCTTGGTCGAATGATAGGGATGGAAGATCTTGTCCTGATCCTCCGGTTTGATCCCGATCCCGGCGTCGATTACTTCGATCAGCACATATTCGCCGTCGGCGATCAGCGAATGGCCGAGCGCGCGCGCCTCCTCGGCCGTCGAGCGCGCGGTCTTCAATGTGATCTTGGCGCCCTTCGGCGGCGCGCCGTCCTTGGGCGTCATCGCGTCGCGGGCGTTGGAGGCGAGATTCACCAGCACGCGCTCGAGCTGGGCGCGATCGGCCTTGATCCGCGGAAGATCGCCGCCGTGCTTGGTCTCGAACGCGATGCCGTCCCCGATCAGGCGGCGCAGCAATTCCTGCATCTCGGAAATGAGCGTGGTGACGTCGAGCACTTCGCGCTTGAAATTCTGCTTGCGCGCATACGCGCGCAGCATTTCGGACAATTCCTTGGCGCGGGTGGCGTGCAGATTGATCTCATTGAGATCGAAATAGTCGGGATCGCCGACCGGATGACGGCGCAGCAGATAGTCGCAATTGTTCATCACGACGGTGAGGAGATTGTTGAAATCGTGCGCCACGCCGCCGGCGAGCATGCCGATCTCTTTCATCTTCTCCGCCTGGGCCAGGCGCTGCTCGAGCACGCGCTGTTCGGAGACATTGATCACGTAGGCGAGCGAAGAGCCGTCGGCGCCGCGCGCGAGCTGCACATGCACCGCCAGGGGCGGATTGCCCGCGATCTCCAGATGCAGCGGCGACTGGTCGGCGCGCAGGCGTTCGGCGAGCGCGGCCGGGCCCTCGGAGGCGTCGAACAATTCCGCAAAGACGGCGCCGGGCGCCGCGCGCCCGCCGGTCATGTCCATGAGCGCGGGATTGGCGTCGAGGATCGCGGCGACGGCGGGATCGGGACCATCGAGCAAGGCCGCCCCGAAGGGCGCATATTCGAAGGCGAGGTCGGCCGCCCCCACCGCGCGCGGCGGCGCGCGCGGCGGCTCGGCCGTTGCGCCGGGCGCCTCGGCTTCGGTGAAGAAGACGAGCGTGCGCGCCTGCGCATCGGCGTCCTCATCGGAGGTCCAAAAGGTGAGCGCCGTCGCCGGCGTCTCCACGCCGTCGCGCGCGCGCAGCATGATCGGCGCCTGCGTCGGGCGGAAGCCGCGGCGATCCCGGCGCAGCAGGCGCTGGTGGTCGTCCTTGATGAAATCGCGCACGCGCAGGCGCGCAGGATCGTCGCCGACGCCGAGCACGGCGCGTAGCGCGCGATTCATGTAGACGACGCCGCCGTCCGGGCGCGCGGCGAAGAAGCCGATCGGGGAATCGTCGAGAAAGAGTTCGGCCTGGGCCTCGCCCTGCGCCGGGGAAGCGGCGTTCAGTTCGCGCAAGCGCCACAGCACGCGCCCGCCCGGCATCGGGCCCACGTGCGCCTCGAACGCCGCGCTCTGGGCGCCGCGGGCCAGAGTCGTCGGCGGCAGGATCTCGCGGCGGCGCTGGCGGGCGCCGGCGGCGCGCGCCAAGCGGAACATCGGCGCCGAGAGCGCCGGATCGGCGCCGAACAGCCGGCTCATCGCCGGCGGGCGATCGGAATCGCCCAGGACGCCGGCGGTCTCGGCCAGCGTGATGTAGGCGGCGTTGGCCGCGATCGGCGAAAGCTCTCCGTCGGTGACGAGCGCGGCCTCCTCCAAGGCGTCGAGCATCATCAGATCGAAACGCGAGGACTGCACGATCGCGGTCTCGATCGCGCCGCGCTCGGGAAACGCGCCGACCCGCGCGCCGACGCCGCGCGACATGAACCAGAACAGCACCATGCCGGCCGCGACCATCAGGATCAGCAGCACGCCGCCGGCGCGCCCGACTTCGGGCCCGCCCGCAATCGCCATGCCGGCGGCGAGCACGCCCACCGCGACCGCGCTCCAGAACGCGATCTGCGGCGCGTCCACGCCGCGCCGCCTGACGATGTCGCTCGCTTCCTCGCTCATGTGCGTCCCTAGCTAGTTTCGCTGATTCGGCCGCCGTCCGCCTCGCCGGCGCGCTGCGAGCCGCATGACGAATCCGATGACTTTGGCGACGGCCTCGTAATGTTCGCGCGGAATTGGCGCGTCGAGATCGGCGGCGGCGAACAACGCCCGCGCGAGCGGGGGATCCTCCACGATCGGGATGTCGTGCTCCTCGGCGATGGCGCGGAGGCGCAGCGCGACATCATCAACGCCCTTGGCGAGACAGACTGGCGCCGGCGTTTCGTCATCGTAACGAAGCGCCACGGCATAGTGCGTCGGATTGGTGATCACAACGCTCGCCTTCGGCGCCTGCGCCATCATGCGCCGGCGCGCGCGCTCCACGCGCAATTGGCGGATGCGCAGGCGGATCATCGGATCGCCTTCGCTCTCCTTGAACTCCTGCTTCAACTCGCGCTTGCTCATGCGCATGCGGCGCATGAAGCTCTGGCGCGCGAAGATGTAGTCGATGAGCGCGATCACGGCTGCGGCGCAGGCGAGCGACATGAGCAGCGCCAGCGCCCGCTCCCGCGCAAAGAGCAGCAGCGCTGAGGCGTCGAGCGTCGAGAGCTGGCCCAGCGCGCCGTCCGAGGGCCACAGCGCCCACGCCATCGCGGCGCCGACGATGGTCAGCTTGGCCACGCTCTTCCAGAAATTGGCGATGGCGGCGCGCCCGAAGACGCGCCCAAAGCCCTTGACCGGATCGATCTTGTCCAGCTTGGGCGAGAGCCGCGCGGCGGTGAAGGTCGGCTTGTCCTGCACGTAGCGCGCCGCGATCGAGGCCAGGGTGAATCCGAGCGCGGCGAGCGCAAGCACGCCCATCACCTTCAAGAGCAGCGAAAGGCCCATCTCGCGCAGCGATTCCGCATCGGCATGCATGGTTTCGGGCGCAGCGATGAAGGCGGTGAGCACGCGCCCGAGCGAGGACGCGATCGGCCCGCTCAGATAGGCGAGAACGAAGGTCGCGGCGAAGAGCGAGAACGCAGCGCCGACCTCGGGGGAGAAGACGACGTCGCCCTGCTTGCGCGCCTGCTCCAGCTTCTTCTGAGTAGGCTCTTCCGTGCGATCGTCGGCGTGGGTCTCTTCGGCCATCGGCTAGAGTCCGCCCAAGGGGCTGGCGAACTCGCGCAGGCTATTCAGCCACACGAGCATGCCCGCCGAGACGCCGAGCGCGATCAGGCAGAAGCCGCCGAGCAATTGCAGCGGCAGCGCGACGAAGAACACCTGGATCGTCGGGATGAGGCGCGCCAGCGCGCCCAGCCCGACGCGAAAGATCAGGCCGCCGACGATGACGGGCGCCGCAATCTGCAGGCCGACGAGAAAGCTCGTCGACACCGAACGGATCGCAAGCTGCGCCGCGTCGCCCGCATCCGGCGCGACGCCCGGCGTGAAAACCGCGTAACTGCCCACGACGCCCGCGAGGAACACATGGTGCAGCTCGGTCGCGAAAATGAGCGCAACGCCGAAGAGGCCGAGAAACACCGCGAAGATCTGGCCCGACTGCGTCTGGGTGGGATCGGCGGTCTGCGCAAACGCGAGCCCCGTCTCCAAGCCCATGATCTGGCCCGCCGTCGCCAGCGCCGTCATCAGCAGGCGCGCGGCGCCGCCGAGAATGAGGCCGATGACGATCTCGGTGATCAGCATGCCGCTCATCGCCCACACATCCGCGGGCGGATCGGGAATCGTAGCCGCGAGGCCCGGCGCGAGGATCGCCGTCATGAGCACTGCGAATCCCAAGCGCACGCGCGCCGCCACGGCTGGCTCGCCCACCCCCGGCAGCAGCATGATCAGCGCGCCCACGCGCGCGAACAAGAGCGCGCCCGCCCAGAGATCGACGCCGTAGAGCGTGAGGCCCATCAATAGGCCGCGATGCGCATGAACAGCTCCTGGGCGAAGCGCCCGAGCAGCCCGCCCATGATCGGCAGGAACAACAGGATGGCGAAGAAGATCGCCAGGATCTTGGGAATGAAGACGAGCGTCTGCTCCTGAATCTGCGTCAGCGTCTGCAGGAGCGAGACGGCCAGCCCGACGATCAGCCCGACCAGCATCGGCCCGGCGCAGATGAGCACGGTCAGCCAGATGGCCTCGCGGCCCAGATCGAGCACCTCGGCGCCGGACATCGCCCGTCTCCCGAATTTCCGCATGCGGGGCCGGGCAATTTTTGCCGGCCTGCCGCCCATCGAAATCCCGGATGGTTAAGGATGCGTTTCCGGATCGCCCCTGCTAGGCGGGTCTCCAGGGGAGACCTCATGACCATCGCACTCAATCGCCGCGCTTTTCTCGCGACCGCCGCATCCACAGCCGCGCTCGCCGCCTGCCAGACGATGGGGCCGCCGGCCGCTGGGGACGGCGCCGCATTGACCGCATTCCTCGACGCGGCGTTCGACCGCCGACTCGCGCAGACGCCCGAACTCGCCACCCAGCTCGGCGACCGGCGCGGCTATGACCGCTGGAACGACGAGAGCGTCGAACAGGAAGAGCGCGAACTGGCGGAGCTCGCCGAGGCGGTCGCCGCCATGCGCGCGCGCTTCGATCCCGAAACGCTCGACGCGCAAGGCGCGCTGTCGTTCCGCCTGTTCGAGAAGCAGCTCGAGCGCGAGGCGGCGCGCGCGCCCTGGCGCCACCACACCTACCGCTTCGACCAGATGAACGGCGCCCAGTCCGATCTGCCGGCGTTCCTGATCAATGCGCATCAGGTGGCGAGCGTGTCGGACGCGGAAGCCTATGTGAGCCGGCTCTCGCGTTTCGGCGCGAAAATGGATCAGTTGCTGGAACGCGCCGCGATGAGCGCGGAACGCGGGATCATGCCGCCGCGCTTCGTCTATGAGTACGTGCTGCGCGACTGCCGCAACGTGATCGCCGGCGCGCCGTTCACGAACGGCGAAGCCAGCCCGCTGTGGAGCGACCTCCAAGCGAAGGTCAATGCGCTGGCGCCGGAGACCGCGACAAGCGCGGAGAAGGAGCGCCTGATCGCCGCCGGACGCGCGGCTCTCGTCGATGTCGTAAAGCCTGCCTATGAACGCGCGATCGCGGCGCTCTCGGCGCAGCAGACGCGCGCCGGCGAAGACGACGGCGTGTGGCGTTTGCCGGACGGCGCAGCGTTCTACGCCCATCAGCTCGCCCGCTACACGACGACAGCGCTCACGGCCGACGAGATCCACGCGATCGGGCTTTCCGAGGTCGCGCGCATCCATGCGGCGATGGACGAGATCAAGAACGCGGTCGGCTTCGACGGCGATCGCAGCGCGTTCTTCACCTTCATGCGCAGCGATCCGCGGTTCTACGTGCCCGACACGGCCGAAGGCAAAGCCGAGTACGTCCGCCTCGCGACCGCGGCCATCGACGCGATGCGCGGGCGCCTGCCCGCCTATTTCGGCCGGCTGCCGCGCGCGCCGCTGGTGGTGCGCCAGGTGGAGGCGTTCCGCGAACGCTCGGCCGGGCTCGCCTTCTACGAGCGGCCGACGCTCGATGGCTCGCGGCCCGGGGTCTATTACGTCAACACCTTCATCAACGCCGCGATCCCGACCTATCAGATCGAGGCGCTCGCCTTCCACGAAGGCGTTCCCGGCCACCACATGCAGATCGCGATCGCCCAGGAGTTGACCGGGATCCCGCGCTTCCGCACCCTCGGCGGCTACACGGCCTATAGCGAAGGCTGGGGCCTTTACGCCGAATATCTCGGCAAGGAGATGGGGTTCTATCAGGACCCCTATTCCGATTTCGGGCGGCTCACGCTCGAACTCCACCGCGCGGTGCGGCTCGTCGTCGACACCGGCATCCACCATAAGCGGTGGACCCGCCAGCAGGCGATCGACTACACGCTCGCCAACAAGCCGGATTCCGAGCCGCAGGCGCGGCGCGACATCGACCGCTACATCGTCTTCCCCGGCCAGGCGACGGCCTACAAGATCGGCCAGATGGAGATCCTGCGGCTGCGGCGCGAAGCCGAGGCCGCGATGGGCGAGCGCTTCGACATCCGCGGCTTCCATGACCTCGTGCTCGGATCGGGGGCGCTGCCGCTCGACATTCTGGGCGAGCAGGTGCGGGCCTGGAGCGGCGCGGGATAGGGAGTGTGTCGCCAGCGCAACAGCCGCGGACATCAATGACACGCTCACCTTGGATTCAGCTTTGGAGGCGAAACATCCGTTCCCGAAAGACGTAGAATGAATGTCGGGGAATCGCTGATGGGACGCTTTTTCAAACTGATCGCCGGGTGGTTCAGCCCCAGACGGGCGGACTTCACCAAGATGCTGCTCAACGATCTGGGGCTGAGCCGCTAGCGCCGCCGAGCACCGGGCCGTCCTTCCTCGCGCGCGCCCGCCATTGAGCGGCTGCGCCAGAGCGCGCCCGCACCGCCGCCGGCGCCCGCCCTGCACCATCGCGTCGCCAAGAACGCCGACCGCCTGTTCGTCGCCTGCGCGCTCGCCAATCTATTCATCGCGCGACGCCGCCAGCACGCCCGCTCCTGATGTGGCGCCGTTCTCGCGGATCGCGGTGATTGCGCCGACGACATCATAATCATAAACCGCATAAAACGCTTCCGGCCACGTGATCCGCGTGCGCCGCGAGGCCGCGTCATTGAGGTTTACAGCAACCTGAGAACGGTCACGAGCAGCACCCCAGAGCCTGCCCACAACGTCGTGATAACTTCGAAATACGCCGTCGGGCGCAATCATCGGCGCCCGGGCGCGCATGCCGGGCCGCGCACAGCATGAACTGCGTCATCGCTCCGCCTTCACGACGCGTTGATCGATGATTCCAAACGGCGCGTTGGCGCCGTCGTCCATCGCCTGCATCCGAACGCGCTCGCCGAAGCGCAGGAAATCCGTGGCCGCCCCGCCGTTTTCGATCGTCTCGATGGCGCGGCGCTCGGCGATGCAGGTTGAACCCCGATTCTTGTAATCCGCGTTCGAGACGGTGCCCGAGCCGATGATGGTTCCCGCGCACAGCGATCGCGTCGCCGCGGCATGCGCAATGAGAGCGGGGAAGCCGAAGCTCATCTCGCCCCCGTGGGGCTCGCCGAACCACGCATCGCCGCGATGAACCTTGAGGCGCATTTGCACGCGCCCGTCTCTCCATCCATCGCCCAGCGCGTCCGGCGTCACGGCGAAGGGCGCCATCGAGCACGCCGGCTTCGCCTGGATCCAGCCGAATCCGGTCTGCATCTCCGGGCCGGCAAGCGCGCGCAAGGACCAATCGTTGATGAGCACGACAAGCTTGATGTGCGCCGCCGCCTCTTCAGGCGTCACGCCCATGGGCGTTTCGTCGGTGATGATTCCGAATTCGCCTTCGAAATCGATTCCGTCGCTCTCGCGCGGCAGCGGCACGTCGTCGAAGGGGCCCAGGAATTGATGCGAGAGGCCCTGATACATGAGCGGCTTGCCCAAGGGCTTTGGCTCGATGCCGAAGAGCTTGGTCATGAGCGCGCCATGGGTCTCGAACGCCGAGCCGTCGAGCCACTGCCATGCCCGAGGCAGCGGCGCCGTGAGCGACTCGATCGCCAGCGGGCGGCCGTCCCCGTTTTCGAGACGCTTGGCGATCTTCTGCAAGCCGCGCTCCGCGCTTGCCCAATCATCGAGCGCCGCCTGCAGCGTCGGCGCGACCTCCTGCGCGGGCAGGAAACGGGCGCCGTCCGAAGAAACGACGATGAGCGTTCCGTCGGGGCCGCCCTCCTTAAGTGTCGCCAGCTTCATGATCCTCCCTTTCGTCGAGAGCCGCGAGCGCGGCGGCGACGAGCTCTTTGAGCGAACCGTCATGGGTAAAGCCGAGCGCATCGGCGGTTTTGGTCGCGAGCGGCGGGCAGCGGCCGAACGCCGCCTCGATCGCCGCATCGGGCGCGAACGAAACGAGGTGCGCGTCGGCATCAGATTGGCGGGCGACCTCAGCGATGAGGTCCCTCATGCGGATGCGCAACGCCGGTAAGGCAATCGCGTCGACGCATGATGGAATCGTCAGAGCGTGCACAAGCGCGCGCGCCGCCGCGCCGCCGCTCATGAGCCAGACCGTCGCGTCCGGCCCGACAGGCAGCGCAAGGCGCCGTTCAGCGCGCAGCGCATGAAAGAGCGCGCTCAGAAACGCGGACTTCATGCCCGACGAAAGCGCCGGTCTCGCAACAAGTCCCGGAAGGCGCAAAGACACGCCGTCCACAGCGCCCCGCCGGGTCATCGTCGCGATCCATTGCTCCATCATCGCCTTGTGCGCGCCATAGACCATCGTCGGCGCCGCAGGGGTGGAATCGTCCACCTGCGCCGGCAGGGTCTCGCCCAGAACGGCGATGCTGCTGGCGAAGATGAAACGGGACCGCATTCCAGCCGCCGCCGCCGCTTCGACAAGCGCCATGGTCGCGTCGATGTTCACGGCCTTGGCCAACGCCGGATCCTGCTCGGCGGCGCCGCCCGGTATGGTGGCCAGGTGGATCACCACGTCGCAGCCGCGCGCGAACGCCGCGCGCAGGCAGGCCGGATCGCGGATGTCACCCTCGATCGGCGTCACATACCGAGGCGGCGCCGACGGCATAGCGCGGTCCAACGCGACAACCTCATGGTCGCGCAGAAGCGGCGTCAGACGCCGTCCGAGGAAACCGCCCGCGCCTGTAACAATAATGCGCATTCTACTTGAGATCGGCGTCGAACACGCCGTCGATCAGGATGAAGGCGATGCGGCAGTTCTTTCCCGATCGGTTCGCCCAGCCATGATTGGTGCCGCGCTGGACGACGATATCGCCAGCGCGGACGACCGTCTCGCCCTCATCGACGATGAGCGTGATCTCGCCTTCCAGCACGATGCCGTAGTCAATTGTTTCGGTGCGGTGCATGAATGCGTGGCGACTGCCCTCGGCCCGGTGGCTCGACGCGTCCGCCGCCCCGACCTCCGCGAAGTGTGCGCGCGCTTCCTCCACGGATATGCTCTGGAAGCTGGCGTCCTCCGGCGGAATGTCCAGCACGCGGATGCGCGTGCCGCCGCGCGGCGGCGCAAGGACGATGCCGTCCTCCGGCGGCTCGCCGGAAGCCTTGTCGATCCGCGCCGGCGTCTCGCGCGTGTTCCAGACCTCGTAGAAGATTGGTCCGTGCGCGCCGCCGATGCGTCGGACCCGCGGCGGCGGAGCATCCTCCTGGATGATCGCTTGTCCTTTCGCATTGTGCCCGGTGACTATGCGCCGAAACGGGGCCGTGCTCATGAGGGACGCTCCAGGTTTATCTTCACAGGTAGACTTTCGAACGCATGCAGCGTGTTGTTGAGCCGCCGCACAGGCGCCCCGGCAAGGAACGCATCGGCGAACGGATCGATATCGACGATGGGCGCGCCGCTTGCGTGAACTGCTGCCTGCGCCTCCCTCGGTTTCAGTTCGCTAGCGTCATGCATGGTCAGTGTTCCCTGGTCTGCACTTCACGCGACTGCCAGCTCATGCAGCTGAAGGCTCATCTGTTCCTGGTCGGCGAGGTAGCCCTTCGTCAGGAGCGCTTGGAGCGCCTTGGTGTTGTCGAACACAAAGTCGCGGACGAGAGCGACGGGCGGTGGGGCGTGGTGGAAGCGGCGCCCGAGCGTGCGCGCAAACTCCACGTGATGGTTCACATAGCTGACGCGTTCGCTTTCGAAGCGCTCGAAGGCTGACTGTACGGTTGTAGGATCGTTCAGATCCGCGCCACCCAGCGCTCTGGCCAAGAAGTAGCCGTCCTCGATCGCCATCCCCATGCCGTAGGCCGCGTACGGAGAAACGGGGTGCACCGCGTCGCCGATGCAGGCGACGCGCCCGGCGGTCCAGCGCTGCAGGGACGCGCGATTGTAGATGTCCCAGCGGAAGATCTGCGTCTCGAAATTGGTGTGATCGGGGAAGCGCGGCAGCGGATCGGCGAACGGCGCGAGCAGCGCGCGCACGTGTCCTTCTACGTCTGCGGGCGCAGGATCATGCGCGCGCGAGGGCTCCACGATCCACCATTCGAAGCCGGGCTCGCCGTCGTGCAGCATCGGAAAATAGCTCGCCTGCATCCGGCGCGAGTGCGCGATCGCTCCCGTGTCGCGGCTCACCCCTTCAACGTGGCCGCACCAGGCGAGCCAGAGACGCAGGCCAACATGAAACAGTCCGTGATCGCCGAACGCCTGCCGCGACACGCCTGAGCGGATGCCGTCGGCGCCGACGACGATGTCCGCCTCCGTCTCGCCGCCGCCGGCGAAGCGCAAAACGATCGAATCGGCGCGCTCCTCATAGGAATGGAACGTGCTGTCGGGATGGATCACGCCGTCGGGAACCAACGCGAGCATTTTGGAGAATGCTGAAGAGCGCAGCACCCCATAGTGCCAACCGGGAATGCCGAGCGTCTTCTCGATGAGCGGGTTGAATGGGAGGCGCGCGCGCACCTTGCCCTTGGCGTTTCGGAACTCCACCCGCGTTTGCGAGCCGAACCGCTCACCGACATCGACTCCGTAGCGGCGCAGGATCGCAAGAACCGGAACGCTGAGCAGGACCCCGCCGCCGAGCGGTACAGGCTCGGGGCGCTTCTCGAAGACGCGGACATCATAGCCGTTCTGAATCATCGCCAGCGCCGCGGAGACGCCGCCAGGGCCCGCCCCGACGATCGCGACACGCCGACCTCTTCTCCATGGCCTGTCCAAGCGACGTCCCTTCCTGGCGAACTGCCGATGCGCGCGCCGGTTATTGGGTTCGTCCGCCGAGCGTCTCGGCGAACCAGTCCGCGATGTAGTCTCGCCCGAAACTCATGTTGTCGGCGCCGACATGCTCAACGCCGCCCTCCCGGTCGGTGAATATCTTGAGCTCGCGGCGTGGCGAGTTCACCAGCTGCGCGTAGCTCTGATGCGCGTAGTCGACGCTGATCTGGCGGTCCTTCTCGCCGTGCGTGATCAGGAACGGCGCCTTGATGCGCTCCATCACGCCGTTCAGATGCATTCCGGCGGACTTGGCGAAGAAATCGTCCATGTCCTTGGCGCCGAACACCCACATCACGTGCGCCCAATAATGCGGGACCGGGTTCTCGCCCTCCCGCATGAGCCGCTTCTTCTGCACCTCGGCCCAGTTGTGGTTGGCGCCCCAGACGGCGCCGCTGGCGAAGCGCGGCTCGAAGGCGACGGCGCGAGGCGCAAAGTATCCGCCCAACGAGATTCCCGTCATGCCGATGCGCTTCGGATCGATCTCGGGCCGCGTCTCAAGCCAGTCGACCCAGGCGCTCGCCCAGCGTTCGCTCTCGTGCGTCGCGGGAAGATTCTGCAAACGCAGCGCCTCGCCCGTACCCGGTTGATCGACGCAGAGCGTGGAGATTCCGCGCCGCGCCAGTTCCCGCGGCAGCCAGGAGAACCACAACATCTCCTTGGTGCTGTCGAGGCCATTGCAGTAGACGACCGCCGGAGTGCGCCCCTCGCCCGGCGCGGGGCTCCAGAGCGCCGAAAGCGTCTTGCCTTGGTAGGGAATCTCAACGCGCGCCGCGGGATCCTTCGCAAAAGCGACGCCGCGAGAGAAGCTGTCCAACGCCTTGGCGTACGTCGCCTCCCGCCCCGGATGGCCTTGCCCCTGCATCCGCTCGGCGACCTGATAATAGAGCGCCGCGCGCTTCAGCTTGGCGCCTGCGGACAGGAGCCGGCCCTTCGCCTCGTCTTCGGCGGCGAGGTCGACCAGCTTGTCGGCGCCCGTCACCCACTGCGCCAGGAACGCGCCCGTGCCGGCGTCCTCGCCGCGTTCGGCCGCTTCTTTCAGCGGACGGCACATGTCGATGATCTCGCCGAGCTGCCCGCCGCTTTCCGTCGCGATCGCGACGGAAAGGTTCCAGACATAGTTCGGGAAATAGTCGAACAGGGCCACCGGCTTAGGCCTCCGCCGCGACGAACAGGCCTTTGTCCGGCTCGGGATGCGGCATGGTCTGCGGCCCGCCGACGCCGATCTGCCACTGGTCCATCACCAGCGCGCTCGGCGTATGGACTTGCGCCTTCCAGGTGGCGTCGTCCACTTCCTCGAGTTCGGATGTGTACTCCACGGCGAAGCCGTTCGGCGTGAGGAAATAACTGAAAGTGTTGTTGCCCGCCGTGTGTCGGCCGGGGCCCCAAACGATGCCGAAGCCCTTCTCCTTCAGCCGGTGAATCCCGCGCATCATGTCGTCGACGCTCGGCACATCATAGGCGACATGATTGAGGCAGGGCGGCCCGGGCAGCACCGCAAGCCGGTGGTGAGCGCTGTTGCAGCGGAGAAAGGCCATGAAGTCTCCGAGCCAGTCGCTCACCTTGAAGCCGAGCACGTCGACGAAGAAGGCGGCCGCCTCCTTGTGCTTCGGCGAGTGCAGCACGACGTGGCTGATCTTCTGCGGCACGCCTTCCCAGCGCTCGAGGCGCCGCGACGGTCCGCGCGCGACGTCGGCTGAGATTTCGAACGTGAGCCCGTCCTTGCTGAAGAAGCGGAAGCCATAGCCGCCGCCGAGCGTCGAGAGCGGCTGTGGGCGGAACACGATCTTGCATCCGGAATCCGCAACGCGCGTATGGAGCGCATCCACATCCGCGCGGTTGGCGGCGGCGAGCGCGATGACGTCGATGCGTTTCTCCGGCGCCTTCCGCAACCGCACGACATAGGGCTCGTCATCGCCATGCGCCGCGAAGTGCAACATGCCGTCCTTGTCTGCGACCTCCTTCAGGCCCCAAACGTCGCGATAGAAGGCGGCCTCCGCCGCCAGATCGGGGACGCCGTAACCCACGTATCGTATATCGCTCACGCGCGCCATGTGGTGAACCTCGCTCGCCGATCAGATTGGCTCGGCAACCTTCTTGAACATCTCGCCGGTGGCTCTCGCCTGATCCACCGGTTCGCCCGCGACCTGCGCGCGGCAGATCGCGCGTGAAGCCTCCACGATATAGCGGCACCGGTCCTGCCGGCGAGCTTGGAACGCCTCCAGCGCGTCTTCGATCCTGTCGAAGCGCGCGAGCTCGTCGGCGAGGACGAGCGAATCCTCGATCGCCATGCCGGCGCCCTGCCCGAGATGCGGCGTCGTCGCGTGCGCGGCGTCGCCGATGAGCACGCAGCGACCCTTGTACCAGGGCCCGTCGAGGAAGACGCTTTCGAGCGGCTTGTAAACGACGCCGTCGTCGTCGGTGATCGCTTCCGCAAGCGCGGCGATGCGCGGCGCGGCCCCGGCAAGCTTCCCGCGCATGGTCTGGGCCAGCCCTTCGCGCAGATAGCGCGGGTTGCCGGGCTCAGGCGTCGTCAAATACATGTACATGACGTCATTGGAGAGCGGCACCAGGCCGATACCGCGGGGGCCCTCATAAGCGTGCAAGCAGACGACATCCGCGGGCCGCGGGAAATTGTAACGCCACACGCCCTGGTTTTCGAACAGAGGCTTCGACGCATCGGGAAAGAGGATCGTCCGAATCTGCGAATAAAGTCCGTCCGCGCCGATGAGCAGGTCGTAGCGATCCGCGCCGCCGTCGGAGAAGCGCACCGCAACGCCCTCGCCGTCATCCTCGAGCGCATGCACCGTGACGCCGAGCTTGATTTGCGCGCCGCTCGACCTGGCCCGCTCGCTCAGCACAGCCTGCAGCGCCTTGCGGCCGATCCCGACATTGGCGGGGTACCCCTCCACGAGGCGCGGCGACTGCACGGCCGCAAGGCGGCGTCCGTCCGGCGCGAAAATCTCCACGCCATCGAAGCCGAAACCAGCATGGATGTAGTCCTCGACGACGCCGAGCTGCGCCATCGCGCGGATGACGTTGGCCTGCTGGATGATGCCGACCCCATAGACCGACCAGGTCGGATCGCGCTCGATGATCGCGACCTCGAAGCCGCGCCGCCCAAGCGCGATCGCCGATGTCAGGCCGCCGATGCCGCCGCCCACGATGAGGATCCTGCACCGGTTCACGCCATCGCTCCGCCTAGCGGCCCGAGGCTGCGTTGGGGGACGTGGGGCATGAAGGCCCTCCCTTTATCGTGCGCTCCGTGCGTTCGGGGCTTTCGAGCGACGATGAGCGACCCAATTAAATCTGTAAAACTAATTGTATTTATGCTCGTGGATTGATCTTCTTTATGGGTTGCTTCCGGCCCGTCGCCGCCTTCAATTGTCCGCGGAGCCAGACGAGGCCGCCGTCGTCCGTCCGCGCGCGATGCACCTGCAGCATCTCGCGCATGACCGGAAATTCGAACGGCATAGGCGCGTGCGCGATGGCGAAGTGGCGCGCCATGGCGACGGCGAGGCGCTCGTGCATCACCGCCAGGCGCGGCGTGCCGATCAGCAGCCAGGGAACGACGGCGAACGACGCCGCGACGATCTCGATGCGGCGCGTTCGCCCCATCAGTTCGAGCTGGCGATCGCCGAATGTGATCGCGCGCGAGCTGCCCATCGTCACCCCGACATGGCCCGCCCGCATGAAGTCCGCTTCAGCGATCCGGCCGCGCTTGAACGCCGGGTTCGTTGCGCAGCCGGCGACCACGTGCGTCTCCTCGAAGAGAAGCTCGGTCGGATGGTCGGAGGTGATGAATTCCGCCGGCGTGATGATGGCGTCCACAATCCCGCGGTCGAGCATCTCGTCCGAACGCTCGTCGGGCGCGACGATCTCGATGCGCACCTGCGGCGCCGCGACGGAGATTTGGCGGACGAGCGGGGCCAAGATCGCGGCTGTGACATAATCAGACGCGACGACTCTGAAGCTGCGCTGGGACGTCACGGGATCGAACACTGTGGACGTGGCGATCAGCACGTCCGCCTGGCTGAGCAGATCCTGCACTTGCGGCAGAAGACTCTCCGCATAGGCGGTCGGGTGCATCCGCTTGCCGTGCGCGACAAGGATGTCGTCGCCGAAATATTCCCGCAGCCGCGCGAGAGCCGCGCTCATCGCGGGCTGGCTCAGATTGAGCCGCTCGGCCGCGCGCGAAACCGAACGCGTGTCCATCAGCGCGTCGAACGCGACGAGAAGGTTGAGATCAAGGCCCTTGAATCGCATGGGCAACCATCCGGCAGATCGGCATGTATCCAAACAATTGGTCGTTTATGATTGAAACAAACAATTTCACAAATGTCGAGGCGGGGCCTAGCCTTTGGTCAACGCGATCGCCGCGCCCCGTGGACAAAAACCCGGCGCGGACAAGAACCACACAACAACAACGCGACAGGGGGAGAACATGCGGTATGCCTTCTTGCTCGGCGCGGCCGCTCTGGCGTTGCAGGGCCCGACCATCGCCTCGGCGCAGGAAACCGAGGCCGACGACAGCGCCGGCCTGGCCGAGATCGTCGTCACCGCGCAGCGGCGCGAAGAGAATCTGCAGCGCGCAGCCATCGCCGTCAGCGCCGTCACCGGCGCGATGATCGAGGAACAGAGCATCACCCAGGCCACCGATCTCACGCGCCTTGTGCCGGCGCTGCAGGTGGCGCCCGCATCGTCCTTAACCCAGATCTATCTCCGCGGCGTCGGCACGTTCGGCGCCAATGCGTGGGCCGAGCAGGGCGTGGCGTTCAATTATTCCGGCGTCTACCTGTCGCGCCCCGCTGCGCCGGCCGGCCTCTTCTATGATCTGGAGCGGCTGGAGGTTCTGAAAGGGCCCCAAGGCACGCTCTATGGGCGCAATGCGACGGGCGGCGCGCTGAACGTCATCCCCGCTCCTCCCGATCTTGGCGATTTCGCCGCCAACCTCACGGCCGAGTACGGAGATTATGAGACGTTCAAAGCCTCGGGCGCGCTCAACATGCCGCTCGGCGACGCGGCGGCCTTCCGGATCGCGGCGCAAACGGCCCAGCACGAGGGCTATTTCAACGACGGCTACGACGACGAAGACACCCAGGCCGTGCGCGGACAGTTCCGGCTGCAGCCCAACGCTGCGTGGGACATCACGATCGGCGCCGATTACGCCCATGTGGGCGGCATGGGATCAGGCGGCACGATCATGCCGCTGCTCTTCGGCGACGACGACGACCGGCTGGGGCCGAGCGATCCTCGCGTCATCGCAGCTTATGTCGCGCGCGCGCCGACGCCGCCGGTGCCGCAGATCATCGCTCAGGACGACGGCTATCAGGATAACGAATTCCTCGGCGTCCAGGCGAATGTCGAAACTGACCTCGGCTTCGCAACGCTGACATTGATTCCGGCGTGGCGGCGCACCGATCTCGATTTCCTAGGCTATGCTCCGGGCTTTCTCGTCGACGTGACCGAGCTCTCGGAGCAGTCGTCCATGGAGATTCGCCTCGCCAACCAGGGCGAACGCGTGAACTGGGTCCTCGGCGCCTATTATTTTGACGAAGACGTCGGCGCCGATCAGCTTTTCGACCAAGCGAGCAACGCCACTCTCATCCAATCCGAGCTGAGCACACAGAGCACGGCGATTTTCGGGCAGGCGACGTTTTCGCTCACCGACGCGTTCCGGCTCACTGGCGGCGTGCGCTGGACGTCAGACAACAAGCAGCAGACGACCTACACCGAGACGCGCCCGTTCGTGGGCTTCGTCAATCCGCCCATCAACTTCACCCCGATCTTCCTCACGATTCCCTCTAACTCGACCAGCGACATCGATTTCGAGGAAACGACGTGGAAGATTGGTCTCGAATATGACGTCGCCCCCCAATCTTTGCTCTATGCTTCGGTGGCGACCGGCTTCAAGTCCGGCATTCTCTACGCGGGAACCGGGCGCAACTATTCCGATCCAGAACAGCTGACGGCATACACGATCGGATCGAAGAACCGCTTCTTCGACAACTCGCTGCAGTTCAATGTCGAGGCCTTCTATTGGGACTACACGGATCAGCAGGTCTCGCACTTGGGGCCGGCGCAGATCGCGCTCACGCCGGGCGGTCCGATCTACGGGCCGATCTTCCTCACGGAGAACGCCGGCGCAGCCACCATCTACGGCGCGGAGTTCGAGCTGCTCTGGCAAGTGGGCGCGCACGGCCTCTTCTCCGCCAATCTGCAATACCTGCATTCAGAATACGATTCCTTCGAGTATCAGGCCTATTCCCCCTCCGGGGTCACGCCCGTCATCGGTTGCGCCGTGACGCCGACGACCCTCGTCGGCGCCAGCCCGCTTGCGCGCATCTTCGACGTCGATTGCACGGGACGCCCGCTCGCCAACGCGCCGGAATGGACGCTCAACGCCGGCTATGAGCACAGGTTCGAACTCGGCGGCGCAGGACGCATCATCGCCGCGGTGGACACGCGCCTGGAAGACGAGCGCTTCCTTTCCATCGATTATCTGCCGGAGGGCACGCAGGGCAGCTACATGATGTCGAACCTGCGCGTGACCTGGGAGAACGAGCCTGGCGATCTCGCCGTCACGGGGTTCCTCAACAATATCGAGAACGAGCTGGTGTTCTCCAACTCGCTACAGAGCCCCGCAAAGCCCGGTGTGGTGTACAATCAGATTCGTCCCCCGCGCGTCGCCGGCGTCCGCCTCAGCATGCGCTTCTAGCGCATAACCGCGCAGACGCTGCTGAAGCGGCTCGTTCCGTGGACGGCGTTTGCGTAATCAGGCGGTCGATCAGCGTTGCAAACTATAGATATCGACTACCTCTCCTGTGTCCACGCGCCGCCAGACGATTTCGCGCGGCGCGTAGTTGTCTGGGTAACGGACGATCTCCTCGAAAGTTTGCGCCCAGGAATCGAACAGCGGTCGCATCACATCGGCATCTTCTGCTTCCTCGACTGCAAAACACCAGCCGTGGAGTTCATTTGAACCGCACTGCCCCTCGGTCCAAATGTGCAATTCACGCTTCGGCGGCCCCGGCCAAGCAGCGACGGTTCTACCGGACTAGGCGGCTCCGTATCCGAAAGACGACGACCGCAGCATACAAGACCACACTCAGCAGCAAGTACAGCTCGAGCAGCGAAGGTTGAACGGCGACTATCGCCGATCCCAACGCAAATAGCGCAAACGCCAAAGGATCAGATCACTTAGCGCAATCTCAACACAACGGTATGCTGGATTGGAAGTATCCTTGTCCTGTCCGTGTCCTTCCGCCATAGGCGCCTCCTCCAAGCCCAAAAAGCACAGCGGAGCCCGCTTGATTGCCGCGCTCGCCGAATATCACCTCGCCGCCAAAGGCGGCAGGAATTTCAAAATCGACTCGATATCCCTCACCCAGAAAGTTCTCCAACCGATCCACCGTGCCTCGGCTAAATCCCGCAGAGCCTCCCGTCTGGCCGGCCCATTGAAGATGGGCATCGGACCTGGAGCCGGCGTCTCGCCGTGTTTGTCGGGGCGAAGCTCAAAGACGCAAGCGCTCCCGCCGAAGCGACGGGGCGGAGCGCCGCGCTTCGCGGGGGCTCCGCGCTCCGCCCCGTCGCATCACAGGAAGATTCGAGGCCGTCTATCGCCGCATCGGCGTGCTCCTGGAACGCGAAGGCATGAAGATGAACCACAAGAAGCTCTACCGGCTCTATCGCGAGGAGCGCCTGGCGGTGAAGCGGCGGCGAGGCCGCAAACGTGCGATTGGATCACGTCAGCCGATGCCCACGGCGCCGCATCCCAATGCGCGCTGGAGCCGAGCATCGATTCCGCGAGCAGCTTCTTCAGCCGCCGATTCTCATCCTCAAGGCCCTTGAGTTTGCGGGCGTCGGAGACATCGAGCCCGCCGAACCTGGCCTTCCACTTGTAGAACGTGGCCGGGCTCACCCGTGTTTGCGGCAGGTCTCGGCGGTGGTTGACCCGCGCTCCTGCTCGGCCAGAACGGCGATGATCTGTTCCTCGGTGAAACGGGATTTCCGCATTTGAGAGCCTTCCCTTGTTGAAGGACTCTCCTTTCAAACGAGGGACCAAGCGGGGGGCGCCTCAACGTCGTAGCCGTAGGAGCTCAGATCGCTTGGGTCATTCCTGCCCTAGCACGCACTCGAGGTTGTCATCTCCTACATAGCAGGGGAACTCTGTACGGAACTCCGTCGAAACAAAATCAACATGGCGAAAGACTATGAGCACCAGCGCCGGTTCCGCGTCTTCGACCTCAAGTCTCCAGCGATAGTTTTCGCGCCGGTCGCAAGGCGGCAGTTCTTCTCCGAACCTTCTCCTAGTTGACCCTGGCTCGCAAGCGGCGCGAAATGCTTGCTCGATCAAGGTTTTGTTGACCGCCAACAGCTGCGGGCGCTAATGCAAGCATCGGCTGGAGCGCCGCGCCAGTCGTCGCTCGCTACGTTACATCACATCCCATCGATCGTGCGATATAGTAAATACAAAGACATAAGAGCCAACACTATCCAACCGAACAACGCAATACAGCGGCCGAGCGCACCAAGTTGATGTCGACGTGCGGTGCCCTTATTTCTTGGAAGGAGCCTTCTTGGCATCTAGCGTCCTGAACCAGAAGTTCGTTTGATCATGCTTCGGCGGGCCTGTTGTAGCGGCAGAATCGCTCGATGGAAGCCAGGATGTCGTCGGCGGATTTGCTCCAGCGGAATGGTTTGGGGTCGGCGTTGTGGGCGTCGATGAAGGCCATGATGTCGGCCTTGAGCGCGGCCACGCTGCGATGGATTCCGCGCCTGATCTTGCGTTCGGTGATGAGCGCGAAGAAGCGTTCGACCTGGTTGAGCCAGGACGCGCTGGTCGGCGTCAGATGCACATGCCAGCGCGGCCGTTTGGCCAGCCAGTTTCGGATCAGCGGCGTCTTGTGAGTGGCGTAATTGTCCATCACCAGATGCACGTCGAGATCGTCGGGCACATTGGCTTCGATCTCGTCGAGGAATTTGCGGAACTCACGCGCGCGGTGGCGGCCATAGCATTTGCCGATCACGGCGCCGGTGGCGATGTCGAGCGCGGCGAACAGCGAAGTTGTGCCGTGGCGCTTGTAGTCGTGGGGCCTGCGCGCGGCCTGGCCGGGGCGCATCGGCAGCATCGGCTGGCTGCGGTCGAGCGCCTGAATTTGCGATTTTTCGTCCACGCACAAGACGATGGCGCGCTCGGGCGGCGCCATGTAGAGCCCGACCACGTCGCGCACCTTGGCCACGAAATCGGGGTCGGTGGAGAGCTTGAACGTCTCGATGCGGCGCGGCTGCAGGCCGAACGCCCGCCAGATGCGCTGCACGGTGGAGACAGAAAGACCGCTCGCCTTGGCCATGCCGCGCGAACTCCAATGCGTGGCGTTGTCCGGCGCGCTCTCCAGCGTCTTGACGATCACCGCTTCGATGCGCGCGTCGTCGATCGTGCGCGGCATGCCCGAGCGCGGCTCATCGTAAAGCCCGTCCAGCCGCCGCGCGGCGAAGCGGCGACGCCACTTGCCCACGGTGTTTGCATCGACCCCAAGCTTGGCGGCGACCTGTTTGCTCTCGAGCCCTTGCGCGCAAGCCAACACGATGCGCGCGCGCATCGCCATCGCTTGGGCCGTCTTGCGCCGGGCCGCCAGCGCCGCAAGCTCCGCACGCTCGGCCTCGCTCAACTCGATCTGCGGCGCCGCGCGTCGACCGGCCATCGCAATCCTCCCTCCCAATCCCGCGAAGAAGTTGCCACAATCCAGCAGACTTGACCGTGCGAACTTTTGACTCAGGACACTAGCGTCCCGTGCCATTTGCACAACCTGCCATCGTATAGCCCGTCGCCAAGCTTGCGACTTGTTGCTGAAGCGATTGCCTAGCTTCTATCATCTGATCCGGACTCAGTATTTGGCTGACGACCCATTCTCCCGCCGCCGCGCCCCATCCCGTCGCCTGATCCACGCGCAGTCCATGAACTCTTCTGTTCGGATCGTCATGGTCGCTCCCCTCGGACGTAGCGAAGTCAGCAATTGCGTCAACCGCCCACCCGAATGTGACAAGGTATATTGCGAATTGTGCGCCCTGCAACTTCCTAATCTCTCGATTTAAAGAGGCAATTGTGGCGTTCGCTTGGGCGATCCGTGCTCCTATGTTGGTGCACGTCTGTTGTAGTTCATCAAGAGCGCCAACATCTTCGGGGGCTCTGTCGAATGAGTCATTCAGCCAGTTCCATTCTTCTGTATCGGGCCAGTCGATACATTGCTCCACATACACCGCCGTCATTACGTATCCGCCATTCCTTTCTTCCGTACCACGGCTCTCGACGTATCCGTAGCACCGGCGTTCCAGTCCTAGCGGATCGATGAAGTTTACTGGATCATTTGCGACATACGCGTACAGATTCATCCCGCCGGCCCAGAGTATTGGATCTGCTTGGAGGAAGCGGCCCAGTGCGGGGGAATAGGCGCGGGCTTTGTAGTGGTAGACGCCGGCTTCGCCGATCCAGGCTTGGCCGGTGTATTGGAAGCGGCCGGCGTTTGATGATCCGGGTACGCCGTATTCGTCATAGGTGTTGACGCTCGTCGCGGCGCCGGATCCATTGGTCACGGCGACGACGGAGCCGAGCTGGTCTGTGGTCAACCAGCGCCGGTCGCTCGCGCCGCTGCCCTCGTACCAGACCAGCGGTTCGTCGAAGCTGGGGCCGTGCACGTAGCGGCGCAGCAGCGCGCCGCTCGTGTTGTACTCGCCGATCAGGTCGCGGCCGTCATAGGAAAAGCGCGTGGTGACGCCGCCGCCGACGGTCTGATAGAGGCGGCCGACGGGATCGTAGCTGAGCGTCGCGCCGCCGGCCGACGTGAGGCGGTTGTCGACGTCGTAGCCGTAAGTGGTCGCGCCCGTGTTCGTCAGATTGCCGCGGCCGTCATAGGTGAAGCTCGCGCCGCCGCGCTGGTGTATTGATTGAGGCCGTTATCGGCATAGCTGGTCGCGCCCGGCGCGAGCGGCGTCCAATCATACGCGCTGTTCGAGCCGTCGCGCGCGAGCGCCTGGAACGCGGCGTTGTAGCTGAAGTCAAAAGTCTGGTCGTGGCTCGTGCCGGTGAGATTGTGCGTCAGCGTATCGAGCCGTGAGGCGCCGTCATAGGCATACGACGTGACGACGCCGTTGCCGCGCGTGAGGCTCGTGCGGCGGCCGAGATTGTCATAAGCGTAAGTCGCCAGCACGCCGGCTCCTGATGTCGCGCCGTTTTCGCGGATCGCGGTGACGGCGCCCGCGCTCGCCGACCGGTAGCTGCGCCTCAGACAAGCTGCTCTATGTGAGGCGAAGCTGCTCCGACAGCAACGTGGCCGCCTCGTGCAGCCGAATTTGCAGTATTGCCAGGGACATAATCATTGAGCAGAAAGCGCCCCAGAACGCGACACGAAACCACGTAAGCTCCGGCGAGCCTCGAGCCTGCGTCGTGGAGGCGACAGCTTCGCCTCCCGTTATCGTGGTGTAGAATCGAAGCGACGATATCACCCCCAGGATAAGAACAAACGAAAGAAATCCTGCAACGACTTGCGCGATTGGCATCGGCAGGACTAGGGAGGTGAAAAGTAGAGCTAAAGCGGGAGGAAAAAGAAGGATCGACCAACGGGAGAGTTTACGGGCGCTGTTTAGGTCAAGTCGCACTATCTTGCCTCGACCAAGTGGCGCTAGATTCACGCGTCGAAGTTCGACAGTCATGGTGCTTGCCCCGTTCGGTGCTAGCGGAGTCCTCTGGCCGGACAGCCAAATTGGCTTCGTTGTTCGTTGTACATGGCTGCTCGGTCAAGGTTGTAAGCCGCCATGTAACCGACGAAGATGCCAACGCTTCCAATGACGAGCCCTCCGACTATTGTTGGCGACGATGCGGCGCCCGCCACCACGGCAGTTGCCCCCAAAGAAGTCCAATTCAACGCCATTCCCGCATGGGACGAAGCCAGCGCTTCGAGAGATCGACAATGAGCCAATTCCCTCTCGTCCCAGTATCCATCTGAATCGTAACGTCTTGGAACGGCTAAGCCACGCTGACCGATGACAATGATTTCGCTCGACACAGCTACGGTGCCACCGCCTAAACTTGGCACCCATGTATAATCGCTGAGGTTCCGGACTTCCATCATATGGCAATCCACGAGCCAATGTTCGCAAGGTCTTCTGCCGTCAGATTGATTGAGGCCAAAGCCC
>JACAEE010000040.1 GCA_013389015.1 Hydrogenophilaceae bacterium
GTGTAAATCCGCCCGCAACCGCGCGGCCGGCCGCGCCCTCCGGCGCGCCGCGACGATGGGGCCCCCGTCACGGCGCCGGCGCGCGAAAAAAATTTCCCGTCGGGTCTCGCGGTGTAAATCCGCCCGCAACCGCGCGGCCGGCCGCCGCCCCCCGGCGCGCCGCGACGATGGGGCCCTCTGTCACGGCGCCGGCGCGCCAGAATCAAGTCGCGCCCCAAAAAGCCGGCGCCGGCAGGTCGCGATAGGCGCTGCGCAGCGCGTCCGACCAGCGCGTGCGGATCATGCGGTAATACTCGTCCGTCTCCTCGATCCGCCGCTGCAGGCCGATTTTGAGCGCATCGCGCTTATAGACCAGGAGGTCGAGCGGCATCCCCACCGAGAGGTTCGAGCGGATCGTCGAATCCATCGAGATGAAGGCGAGCTTCACCGCGTCTTCGAGCGGCGTCTTATGCTGCGCCACCCGGTCGAGGATCGGCTTGCCGTATTTGTTCTCCCCGATCTGGAAGAACGGCGTGTCCGGCGTCGCCTCGATGAAATTGCCGGCGGAGTAGATGTGGAACATCCGCATCCGCCGCCCGGCGATCTGGCCCATGAGAATGATCGAGGCCTCGAACTTGAAGTTCTGCGCCTCGAGCGCGGGCCCGTCGGTTCTGTAGACGTCGCGCACCGCCTCGCCGACGAGGCGCGCGGCGTCGAACATCGTCGGCGTAGTGGCGAGCGTCGTCTCCGGCGCGTCGGAGGCTGCGCCCACGCCCTCCATCACCCGCGTCACCACCGATTGCGTCACCGCGAGATTGCCCGCCGTCATCAGCGCGATCACCCGCTCGCCGGGGATTTCCAGCGCATGCAGCTTGGAGAACACCGAGATGTTGTCGACGCCCGCATTGGTGCGCGTGTCGGCGAGGAGCACAGCGCCTTCCTCGAGCCAGAAGCCGACGCAATAGGTCATCGTTCACTCGTCATGGTCAGGTTCATTGCTGGTGCTGCACGTCGACGTCGACATGCAGGGATTCTTCCGCGCCGCCGAACCGCACGCCGGCGATCGGGCGCGCATCGGCGTAGTCGAGCCCGCCGGCGAGGCGCACATAATGGTCGTTGACGATTTCGCGATTCGCCGGATCGAGCGCGATCCAGCCGTCGCCGACGAACGCCTCCACCCAGGCGTGGCTCGCCGCGTGCCAGTCGCCGGCGAAGAGATAGCCGGAAACATAGCGCGCCGGCATGCCCTGCGCCCGCGCCGCGGCGAGGAAGATGTGGGCGTGATCCTGGCACACGCCCGCGCCGAGGCCGAACGCCTCCGCCGCGCTGTGCGTCACGTCCGTCGCGCCGGGCTGATAGTCCACCTTGTCGCGCACCAGATGCATCAGCGCGATCGCGCGCTCGCGCGGCGCGTCCGGCTCGATCGTCAGCCTACGGATCGCTTCGTCCGCCGCGGTGAGCCGCGTTTCGCGCAGGAAATAGGAGGCCGGCAGCGGCTCGGCCAGCCCCTCGACGCCGCCGCCCCGGTCGAACGTCTCCACATGGCCGTTCACCCGGATCTCCGTCTGCGTCACGCCGCCGTCGAGATCGACGAGCGCGCAGCGATTGCCGAAGCCGTCGGGAAAGGTCTCGCCCACGCGCCCGCCCTCTGCCGTCACCCGCCACGAGAGCACGGCCGCCCCCGCATGCGCGCTGGGGAACAGCCGCACGAGCTGCACGCCGCGCGCGATGGGCGCGCCGTAGCGGTAGACCGTTCGGTGCTCGATCCGAAGTCGCATGGCCGATGGATGGTCCGTTTCAGGCGGCTGCTCAACGCATGTAGAAGGCGGCGATGTCCTGGCCGAGATCGGCCGTGCGGTCGATCATGTTCGTCAGGTGTTCATGCAGCCCGCTCTGGAAGATGTCGCCGATGCGGCCGAAGCGCAATTGGGCGTCGAGCGCCCCGGCGAGGCGATGGCATTCGCCGCGCCGCCCGCCATGCTCGGCCGCGATCCGCTCAAGACAATCGACGATCTCGTCATAGCAGCGCCTGAGCGAGCGCGGCATTTCCGGCCGCAGGATCAAGAGCTCGGCCACGTTCCACGGCGACACCTTGCCGCGATAGACCCATTGATAGGCCCGCACCGCCGAGACCGAACGCAGGATCGAGGTCCATTGGTAATAGTCGAACGCGCTGCCCACGCTGGCGTAATCCGGCAGCAGCACGTGATATTTCACATCGAGGATGCGCGCGGTGTTGTCGGCGCGTTCGAGGAAGCAGCCGAGCCGCGTGAAGTAATAGGCCTCGCCGCGCAGCATCGAGCCGGAGAACGCGCCGTAGAAGCGCATCGAGATCGTCTTCACCCACTCGATCGTGTCGTCGAGCCGCGCCGGCGAGAACGCGTCGGCGTCGATGCGCCGCGCCACCAGCCACGCATCGTTCACCGCCGTCCACATGTCGCGCGTAAGATTGGTGCGCATCGCCCGCGCATTGAGCCGCGCATTGTCGAGACAATTGAGGATGGAGGAGGGATTGTCCTTGTCGCAGCCGAGATAGAGCGCGGCGTGTTCGAGCGTGGCCGTCTCGTGCTTGGCGAAGAACCCTTCCTCGCAGCCCGCCGCGATCAGCGCGCTCTTCCATTCCTCCGCTTCGGTGGAGACCCCGCTCATCATCTGCGCGGCTTCGAGCAGCCGGCCGACGAAATCCATGCGCTCCATATAGCGCGCCAGCCAGAACATCGAATCCGCCGCCCGCGCCAGCATCAGCAGCGCTCCGCATACGGATTAAAGTGAGGAACTCCCCCGCCCCTGGGGGCGGGGGTAGGGGGAGGGGGCGTGCGGAAGAAAGCACAAACGGCGTCGTTGCCGCGATATTCCGCGCACCCACCATCCCCATCCTTCCCCCAAGGGGGAAGGGATCCGCGCAGCTGGCGGGGACGCGCCGCGTTCTCGAACGAAGGCGCGCTCATCTCCGCAGCACCCAGGTGTCTTTGGTGCCCCCGCCCTGGCTCGAATTCACCACCAGCGAGCCTTCGCGCAGCGCCACCCGAGTCAATCCGCCCGGCACGATCCGCACCCCGTCCGCGCCCGAGAGCACGAAGGGCCGCAGATCGATGTGCCGCGGCGCCACGCCCTTCTCCACGAAGGTCGGGCAGGTCGAGAGCGACAGCGTCGGCTGCGCGATATAGATGTTGGGATCGGCCTTGAGCTTCTTGGCGAAGTCGTTGCGCTGGGCTTTCGTCGCGTGCGGCCCCACCAGCATGCCGTAGCCGCCCGAGCCGCGCGCCTCCTTCACCACCAGCTCCGCGATATTGTCGAGCACATATTTGAGATCGTCCGGACGCGAACAATCATAGGTCGGCACATTGTTGAGGATCGGCTTCTCGCCGAGATAGAACCGGATCATCGCCGGAACATGGACATAGACGGCCTTGTCGTCGGCCACGCCCGCGCCGGGCGCATTGCACAGCGTCACTGCGCCTTGCCGATAGGCGCCCATGAGTCCCGGAACCCCGAGCGTCGAATCCGGCCGGAACACGAGCGGATCGAGGAACGCGTCGTCGATGCGCCGGTAGATCACGTCCACGCGCTTCAAGCCTCCGGTGGTGCGCATGAAGACGCCGCCGTCCTGCACCACGAGATCGAGGCCCTCCACCAGCTCCACGCCCATTTCGTCGGCGAGGAAGGAGTGCTCGTAATAGGCGCTGTTGTATTGGCCGGGCGTGAGGATGACGACGGTCGGCTCGCCCGCGCAGCGCGGCGGCGCCACGCTCTGCAGCGTCCTCAGCAGCAGCTCGGGATAATAGGACACCGGCTCCACCCCCGCCTTGGCGAAGAGCTCGGGGAACAGCCGCATCATCACCGCGCGGTTCTCCAGCATGTAGGAGACGCCCGAAGGCGTGCGGCAATTGTCCTCCAGCACGTAGAAATCGCGCGGCCCCGTGCGCACGATGTCGATGCCGGCGATATGGGTGTAGACGCCCCCGGGCGTCTCGAGCCCGACCATCATCGCCTCGAAGCCGGGGTTCTGCGTGATCAGCGCTTCCGGGATTTTCCCCGCGCGCAGGATCTCCCGCGGCCCGTAGACGTCCTTCAGAAACGCGTTGAGCGCCTTCACCCGCTGTTCGAGGCCCCGCGCCAGGAACGCCCATTCCTCTGCGTCCAGCACCCGCGGGATGATGTCGAATGGGATCAGCCGCTCGGGATCGCCGCCCTCGTCATAGACGGCGAAAGTGATGCCGATGCGGCGGAACAGCCGCTCCGCTTCGGCGCGCTTGGCCGCGAGCGCCTCGCTCTTCAACCCGTCGAGCCAGGCGCCGACATGGGCGTAGGAGGCGCGCAGGTCGCCCCCGGCGCCGCGCATTTCATCAAACATCGCACGCGAGCTTCGGGCGCGTCGCGCCGGCGCGCAA